>CACZSY010000039.1 GCA_902783965.1 uncultured Lachnospiraceae bacterium | reverse complement strand
GCCTGCGAGACTATAGATTTTCTTACGGATCACTCATATAAAGATAAAAAAATTACGGCCGCACTCATATCCATCAGAAATGATATTCTGGAATTTGAGTACGACCGCGCTAAAGATAAGCTTGTTGAGCTTATGAGATATCTGAATATATGATTTGACCTTTTACTCTACCGTTACTGACTTCGCAAGGTTTCTAGGCTGGTCAACGTTAAGTCCTCTGTGAACAGAAGTGTAGTAAGCAAGATACTGCACGATAACCGCTACCGAGAACGGAGCGAACCTGTCATCCATCTTAGGGATAGTGATCTGGTGATCGCAAAGAGCAGGATCAACGCTTTCGCCTTCGTTCGTGATAAGGATAACATTTGCTCCCCTTGAACGGCACTCCTTTACATTGGAGATAGTCTTCTGAATGACATGTTTCTGTGTAGCTATCGCTATAACAGGAATATTGTCTGTTATAAGCGAGATGGTTCCGTGCTTAAGCTCGCCTGCCGCATAAGCTTCCGAATGTATGTAGCTGATCTCCTTAAGTTTTAATGAGCCCTCGCAGCTTAAGGTATAGTCAAGTCCTCTTCCTATGAAGAACAGGTCTTCGGCTTTGGTGAGGATATTGCTTATAGTTTCTATCTGCTTGTCATATTTAAGGATCTGTTCCAGATCCGAAGGCACTTTTCTAAGGCAGCTTACAAGTCCCTTTACTGCTTCTTTTGAAAGTTTTCCGTTAATATATCCAAGCTTAAACGCGAGCAGATACATAGCCGAAAGCTGAACCGTATACGCCTTGGTCGAAGCAACCGCGATCTCAGGACCTGCATGTGTATAAAGCACATAATCGCTCTCTCTTGCAATGCTTGAACCCTTGACATTTACTATTGATAAAGTCTTGGAACCGCTCTTCTTTGCGATCTCTATCGCAGCTTTGGTATCCGCCGTCTCGCCTGACTGTGATATTGCAATAACAAGTGTCTTCTCGTCAAGTATCGGATCGGCATAACGGAATTCCGAAGCTATCTCAACATTTACCTGAATCCTTGCGAATTTTTCTATAAGCTCTCTTCCGACCAGTCCGGCATGCATCGCTGTTCCGCAGCCCACTATTATTATCCTTGAAAGATCCTTAAAGAGAGAATCATCTATTCCGTCTGATGTAAAATCAGGCATGCCGTCCTTTATTCTAGGCGAAATGGTCTTGCTTATCGCCTGCGGCTGCTCATGGATTTCTTTAAGCATGAAATAATCATAACCGCCTTTTCTTGCAGCCGCGATATCCCAGTTGACATGAAGCATCTCAGGTTTTACTTCATTTCCCTTAAGATCCGTAACTTCGACAGCGTCCTTTGTAAGCTTTGCTATCATATGCTCAGGAAGGACAAAATAATCCTTAGAATATTTGATAAGAGCAACCATGTCCGAAGCGATCACCGCTCCCTTGTCGGATAAAGTGGCAACAAGCGGGCTTCCGTTTCTTATTGCGTAGATCTCGCCCGGTCTGTCTGCGAACATGATGCAGAATCCGTAGGCTCCTTCAAGCTTCTCACAGCCTTTTCGTATCGTCTCATACGGATCCCCGTTATATATGGAATCAAATACCAGCGCCGCGATCTCGGTATCAGTCTGTGAAACAGGTTTTCTGCCCTGCTTCTCCAATTCTTCCTGAAGCTTCTGGTAATTCTCGATTATTCCGTTATGTATAAGAGTAACTCTTCCCGCTGTATGAGGATGAGAGTTAACCTCAGTAACTCCGCCGTGAGTAGCCCATCTCGTATGTCCTATTCCGCACTCTGTCGCATCAAAAACCTCAGTGGCTACCTTATCAGCCAATATATCAACTTTTCCTACTGTCTTAACTGTCTTTATCTTTCCATCGGCGAAAAAAGCAATTCCCGCGCTGTCATATCCTCTGTATTCAAGAGTCTTAAGTCCGTATATAAGGACTTCCTTGGCATCACAATTTCCGGTAAATCCGATTATACCACACATTTTGTAATTCCTCCTAATCTGTGACCTGTCTTATTCAGGAATGCTGCCGGCTTTCTTTCCGTACCGCGTTCCATCCCTTCGGTCGCATCTGTGATCCGCCGCAGGCTTCAGCTTATCGGGCATTTCTGTGGCGAAATTGGCTATATGGGTTATATGATAGCATTAAGAAAGACACAAGTCAATAAGCGAATTTTACCACTGAAGTTCAAGAACGCCCCGCCTATAGAGGCGGGGGACACTCCGACTGAGTTGTGTATTGGGTGTTGATTGATTAAGATTATTTATCTTCTCGTTGAGAATACTCTCCACGCGGAGTATAATGATTCTGTAGAAAAACACAGTCATAGAGAATCAATTGAATCTTCCGGTTCAGTCAGAATTCTGCGAAAGGGAAAAAATGGATAACTACCAGCTCATTCTTGATAAAACCATAGAAAATATTATTAAAGAAGGAACCCGCCCGAAGCTCCTCATGCATGTGTGCTGCGCTCCGTGCAGCAGCTACTGCATGGAATATCTCAGCAGATATTTTGAGATAACCCTTTATTTTTATAATCCCAATATCTCAAGCAGGGAAGAATATGATAAACGACTTAATGAGCTTCACAGGTTCAAAGAATTGTTTCCGCCTGCCGCTGATGTAAAGATCATTGACGCACCTTACGAACCGGAGCTTTTTGAAGAGATCGCGAAAGGTTATGAAGACTGCAGGGAACGCGGTCCGCGCTGTTACAGATGCTATAACCTGCGCCTTGAAAAAACCGCCATGTTCATGAAGGAACATGACGGTGAATATGACTTTTTTACTACCACTCTTTCGATAAGCCCTCACAAAAATGCCGGCTGGCTGAACGAGATAGGAGCAGGTCTTGCGGAAAAATATGATATATCCTATCTTTTTTCCGACTTTAAGAAAAAGGGTGGGTATCTACGCTCCATCGAGCTTTCGCGCGAATACAGCCTTTACCGCCAGGATTTCTGCGGCTGCAGGTTTTCAAAGGCGGCCTCTCACACAAAGTCTTCTTTATGATCAAGGAATACCCTGGCAAGCTTAGGATCAAAATGCGTTCCCGCCTCTTCTTCAATTATGGCAAACGCCTTTTCCCTCGGCATTGCTTTTTTGTAGCATCTTTCCGATATCAGCGCGTCAAAGACATCCGCGATCGCCATGATCCTTGCCGAAAGCGGTATTTCCTCTTCTTTCAAACCCTTCGGATATCCTTTGCCGTTCCATTTCTCATGGTGATATGTCGCGATATCCGCTGCAAATGAAATATATTCTTCGTCGGTAACTCCGCCTAAGACATTTCTCACCACTTCTCCGCCGCGGGCCGCATGCTGCTTCATTATCTCGAATTCCTCCGCCGTAAGTTTCCCAGGTTTTCTCAGTATGCTGTCCGGCACAACGATCTTTCCGATATCATGCATAGGCGCCATCGTATACATCAGTGAAATGAATTCATCTGTTATGGAATCGGCATATCCTCCGTCCTCTTTGGCATATTCGGACAAAAGCTTTACATAATTGCTCGTCCTTGCCACATGCTCTCCGGTTTCCGTATCACGGCTTTCAATCAGATTGGCAAGACCGGAGATAATGCTCTCCTGCATCGCTGTCATCTTGTTCTGATTTGCAACCAGCTCTTCCCTGATATCTTCCTGAGTAAGATCATTATAATATATATAGCAAAGACTCGCGCTTATCGCGATCGCAATGTATGTGATATTAAGCTTGAACAAGGTCATCGGAGCAATGCCCGCAGCCAGTATGATCAGGATCATAACAATAGTGGAAATATCCCTGTGTCTGAACTTTTTTCCAACGATGATCATATTTACAAGGAGATAAATAAGACTGAAAATATATAACATCCCATATACGAAGAAAAAATCTCCCCTGAAATACCCTTCATCATTGAAATAAAAGATCAATCCGAAAGGCGCCGCAGCCGTCTCGATAATAAGGCTTACCGCAAAATATGTCAGAGCAACTTTTTTCTGATTATGAAGTCCAAGCGCTCCGGAAAAAAGGATTCCCAAAACCGGCGCGACCGAAAACTGCATAACCGTCATCACTCTGAGCAGCAACGCAAATCTCGGGTCATAATAACCGCAGTGAACCGCATACTCACAGGCAGCGCACAGCATGACAGAGATAAATGTAGCGATGAACCATGCCTTTTGTCTTCTGCCGAACCCAGGATAATTCATAACATGGAGCGTCATGGCGAACATCAATAATTCAGTTATTGTAATAATGCCCTGATAAAAGGTCATCGAAAATCTCCTTGCTCTCCAAAAGTAATCGTACTCGATTCCTATTTTATCACAAAAACAGCTTTGTCTGCAAGCCACATAATTAATAAGGTAGATCGCGCCGAACCGACTGCAAAGATTTCTTCGAAATCTTCGCAGAAAAAACAGCGGGAATTGATCCCGCTGTCTCCGCTTTTATATATGGAATAGATATTTAATATGGCTTTCCTGATCTGATGCTTCCGTTCTGTAATGTATAGGTTCCGGCTCCGAATGAGTAGTTAGCGCCGTTTCTGCTGTCCCATGAACCGTAGCTGTTATTGAAGCATGCTGTAATATTGCTTGCGCTTCCAAGATTTATTGTTATAACCTTGTATCCGTTATATGAAGATGAATTCATTGATACGCCCGGAAGTGCTGTCCATGAACCATTGCCGACCTTGTAGTGGATCTTAGCGTTGCTCCATGAAGTATAGTAATAAATTGTTACGCTGTTTGAACCTGTTGTTGTGGTTGTGGTTGTTGTAGTTGTATAGCTGCTGCCCGGTTTTGCCTTTGTAATGCTTCTTGAGGCTACAGTGTAAACTGTGCTTCCGCTTAGTCTGTAATCGCTTCCGCCGTTGTTATCCCAGCTTCCTGCTCCGTTATTGAAGCAGATCGTTATAGTATCAGATGATGACGCGTTGATCTCGATCGACTTGTATCCTGATACATCGCTTGATGACATAAGCTTTCCAGGTACTGATGTCCAGCTTCCGTTTCCTACCTTGTAGTGAGCGTATGCTGTTGAGCTGCTCTTATAGTAAACCTTAACCGTTCCTGAAGGTGACTGTGTCGGCTGTGTTGTTGGCTGTACGGTTGGTGCCGTTGTATTGGTTGATATGCTTGGCGCACCGCTCCTTACAGAGCCGTTTGATACCGTATAAGTACCTGCTGAGAAGGTGTAATCTTTTCCGCCGTTGTTATCCCAGCTTCCGTTGCCGTTATTGAAGCATGCCGTAAGCTTTGTCGCGCTTCCGAGGTCTACAGTGTAAACTCCATAGCCAGAGTTCATTGTCATCTGCTTTCCAGGTACTGATGTCCAGCTTCCGTTTCCTACCTGATAGTGGATATATGCTTTAGAGTTGCTTGTCTTGTAGTAAATTGTAACCTTGTTTCCGTTAGGATTTACTGTAGGCTGCGCTGTCTGTGTCGGCTGTACTGTAGGCTGTGCTGTCTGTGTCGGCTGTGGATTGTATGTCGGAGTAACTCCGCCCTTCTTTACGTAGATTGAATGTGATCCGCCATTTACGCTGAAGTATCCGTATCCGTCATTGGTTATTGTTACTGTAGTGCTCTTGTTTCCTGTAATATCATACCATACTTCACCTGCATGCTGTCTTCCTACATACATTGACTTTGATCCGCCGTTGCCGTCTGTGATAAGAGCTGCAAGTCCTGAATTCGGATGATAGCTGTCACCCTCTCTGGTCCATCCGATCACGTTCGGATCATCAAGGTAATCATGCTGTGTACCGTATGCGTAATCTTTTCTTGCTGCCATGATCTTGTTGATCACGCCTGACATGTTCTTGATCTTTCCGTCGCCTGTTCCGTAGTAATCACCGTAGAATACGCAAGGATAACCGTCAGCTCTTGTAAGGATTGCTGTGTATGCAAGCGGTTTGAACCATGCCTGAACCGGTGATGCAAGCGACTGTCCGTACTGTGTATCGTGATTCTCTACGAATGTTACCGCTTTCATCGGATTTGATGATACAAGAGTTCCGCTGAAAAGATATCTCATGTCATATCCGCCGCTGCCGTTTGAAGCTGCCGCAAGATTGTTATGAAGAGGAACATCGAAAAGTGAGCATGCTCCCTTTGTTACATCTATATAGTTATTAAGCTTTCCAAGATCTCCTGACCAGAACTCACCAACTGTGAAGAGTTCTTTTCCTGTTGAGCTTCTTACGCTTGAAAGCCAGTCAGAGAAGAATGAATATTTTATATGCTTAACTGCGTCAAGTCTGAATCCGTCAAGGTTTGCTGTCTGAACGTACCACTTACCCCATCTCTTAAGCTCATCTACAACATATGTGTTGTCGAAGTCTACGTCCGCATACATAAGGTAGTCATAGTTTCCGTTCTCTGTATCTACCTGCCAGTCCCAGTTATGTCCGGCAAACTTGAATACCGCGTTCTGCTTGTTGTTGTTATCATAGTCAACACCGTCGAAGCAGTCCTTGTTCCATTTGAATGATGAGTATGTATTTCCTCTTCCAGGGAAGTTGAACTGTGTCCATGCTCCGATCGTGTACTGTCCGCTCTGTGAATAGTTTCTGTTGCCACCGTTAACCTGCTCTGCCGTTACCTGCTCGCATGCGTCAGCTCCTGCCTTATGGTTAAGAACGATGTCCGCATATGCCTGCATTCCGTTATTGTGAAGAGCGTTGATAGCGTTGATATATTGAGCTTTTGTACCGTACTTTGTTCTTACTGTACCCTTCTGGTTGAATTCACCGAGGTCGTAAAGGTCATATGGTCCGTATCCTACGTTGTTCTGTCCGTCAGCCTTGTATGCCGGTGGAAGCCAGAGTGCTGTAAATCCATTAGCTGCAAGGCTTGAAGCATTGCTTGCTACCTGATCCCAAAGTGTTCCGCTGTTTGGAAGATACCACTCAAAGTACTGCATCATAGTACCGTTGATCTGGGCAGATCCTGTTGTGTTCGCTGCTTCTACCGTCTGCTCAGGTTCATCAGTTTTATTGATAAACATTCCTACTGCCATGCAGACAACAAGTAAAAGTCCAACTAATGCCAAGAGTCTTTTTCTTTCGATAAGTGTTCTCATTTTTTTCACGCCTTTCTCTGATTCTAAAAAATCAACTGAAAAAATCATGTTCTTTAAGTGTATTTTATGCCTGTTTTTATGCAATTTCAACAATTATATACATGTCTAAATTATTTTCAGCAATGTGAAATAAAATGATATATGCGCTTTGTAGGTTTTCCGAAAAACCTGTTTTACCACTTAAAAAGGTTTACCGAAAAACCTGTTTTACCACTTTTACAGGTTTTACGGTAAACCTATCTTACTTATCCCTGCTACTCCCCGCCTGCGCTCTTAAGATGCCGGAGGGAGCCATCTTAGTCTAAGTTCTGCTATTCTTCTTCCTGATAAATCTCATGTCCGTTCTTGGAAGTATTCTTGATCTTATACAGCGCTGTGTCCGCGTTCTTGATCGTCTTATATACTTCTTCCTCGTTCATGACGCTTCCGAATGCGATTCCTATCGAACAGGTCAGGTTCTTATGTATGCTCTTGGCATATGCCAGCTCGCTGCGGTCGATATCTATGTTCTTATAGAAACGGTCATTTCCAAGTTCGCTCTCGACATAGGTCGCAACCTCAACGGCGTCTTCCTCAGTACAGTTCGGTATAAGAATAATGAATTCGTCGCCTCCGTATCTTACACCGTATCCGCGGCTTCCCACCGATCTTGTGCACAGGTTCGCGAATTCCATAAGTATCTTATCGCCTGTCGCATGTCCGAAAGTATCGTTATAATATTTGAAATTATCAAGATCAAGATAAATGATGCATACCCTGTTGTCGCTCTTCTTCCTGTTCCTGAAATCATAAGTGATATTCAGCTTGCTTATGATCTGGTTAAGACCATTCCTGTTATAAAGCGAGGTGAGCACGTCATGCTCGGCAAGGGTTGAAAGCATCTCATTCATGCTCGTAAGCCTGATGTTCATCTGCTCGATCTCATTGATATCGCGCAGCCTGAGTATCGCGTCAACCAGCTGTCTGAAAGCGTATTTAAAAATAGTCATGTTGGAGTTGGTAAATATCTTCTCCATTCCGCCTCTTCCGTCGTGAACCTTGGTATATACCAGAAGGACAAATCTCACCCTTCCGTTCTCTATAACCGGTATTCCGACTATCGTAGAAATGGCAACGCCGTCTATCGCGTCAACTATGTAGCGGTATTCATCATAGCTTTTTTCCATCCTGTTGGCCAGGATCTCATGCCTTATATTATTGAAATATGCGATTATCTCGCTTGTGGTTCTTTCGGTAACACGGATATCTTCCGTCTTATATAAGACATCATTTCCATCTTCGGTAACCTCGATAAAAAGTTCGCCTTCAGCCCCGTAATTACTCTCAAGCATGCTCATGGCATCCCTTATTATCCTCTCGTCGGAGAGATTTCCTTCCTTATTAAGCATATCCTGCCATGATGACACGAAGACAAGATCCTTTGTCTTTTCCGCAAGAAGAGTTTCTGTAGTCGCTCTCTTGATCTCTTCCGCAATGGTCTTGTCGCTGACCTTTTTTAAGGAAATGTCATATTTTTCAAGCACAGGTTCTTCACCTTTAAGAATGCTTTCAAGAGCCTTCGACTTATTCTTCATATTCGAGACTTTAAGATATTCGCTCGTCTTGATAAGAAGTTCCCTTGCCTGTTCGTTTCTTCCAAGCTTCTTTAAAACGTCGGACTGTTCCTTCGCCAGCAGATAGCTTAAGATAAGCTTTGCTCCCGAACTCCTTCCGCAATGGAACCATGCCCTGTTAAAATGCGCGTCCGCCTTCTCATATTTGCCGTGACTTTTCGCGATAAGCGCTTCCATTAAGAAATAGAACGCCATATCATCGTCCCAGAACGCGAACTTGTTTTCATCTGTCTCATTTATGAGCTGTTTTACTGTCCTCGTCAGAAGATTTCTGTAATAATCACAGCTGTAGTCAATTCCCAGATAGTAATTGGATACGGCGATGATGCCGTAAACCTTAGATATATTGCATATCCTCAGTTTAAAGATAGCGCCCGCATTGAGCAGCTTTACGCAGTAAACGATGAACTTGTCCGCCCATACATAGTCTTCACAAAGGAAAGCATTTATCGCCATATTATAAAGCGTCTCCGCTATATCGACAGCTTCCGCCTTGTTTTCGCACTGGTGCATCAGAGCTTCATTAAGATAATAATCCGCTTTCTGATGATTCTCGCTTACGGTCATGTTATATCCGAGACCGTTATAGATCTCTATTATGTTCATGATACCGTAATGCTCATCTATGATATCAAGACATTTGTTATAGAGCATCTCCACCGGCTCATAATAACCGAGCGTTGAACAGATGGTAATGCATTTCTTGTAACTTTCAAGGATAAGCTTCATATTGCCGAGTCTTTCGGCGATCCTTTGTCCCTTGGTAAATATCTTAAGATCCTTTTCGATATTGATCTTGTTGGAATAACAGCTGTCATCATTTTCATATCCGAACATATAAAAATAAGCCAGATGATTATAATATCCTCTCTCTTCCATTTCGACAAGGAATTTCTCATCTATAGGAAATGAGAAATCACAAAGGAAAAGCTCTTTAAAGCCATAGAATTTGCTCAGATAATCCGTCAATGTGTAGTTGAAT
>CACZSY010000038.1 GCA_902783965.1 uncultured Lachnospiraceae bacterium | reverse complement strand
TCCATTCCCTCTTTTAAAATTCCGGTCGGTGAATGAAGATCGTCAAAACCTGTTATCTCTGTAATATCAAGATGGGCGTTAAGCGTCTTAAGATAACCGAAGGTTTCTTTTCTTTTATGTCCCGGCATATGCATAGGCAGCATATCCGTCTCCGAATATGCTGCCAGTCTGTCTAATAATGTAAAATTGTCATTATCCGGATCATATGATCTTTCTGAAGTGATCAAACCGTTTCCTCCCGATAACAATCACAAAAATATTATAACTTATAATACTTATTTGATCTCAACCAGCCATCCTTCAGGAGCTTCAATGCGTCCCATCTGGATTCCGGTAAGTGTGTCATACAGCTTCTGGGTTACAGGTCCCATGTTCTCCATTCCGCTCGGGAACGCGATCTCATTTCCATGATCTACAATCTTTCCTACAGGAGAAATAACTGCCGCTGTTCCGCAGAGTCCGCACTCGGCAAAGTCCTTGATCTCCTCGAAAGCGATCTCTCTTTCTTCAACTTCAAGTCCGAGATACTCTTTGGCAACTACCATAAGAGAACGTCTTGTTATTGAAGGAAGTATGCTTGAAGACTTAGGAGTAACGACCTTGTTGTCCTTTGTTACAAATAAGAAGTTGGCTCCGCCGGTCTCTTCAACCTTGGTTCTTGTTCCAGGATCAAGATACATATTCTCATCAAAGCCCTGCTTGTGGGCATCTACTATCGCATGAAGGCTCATAGCATAGTTAAGTCCTGCCTTAACATGTCCTGTTCCGTGAGGAGCCGCCCTGTCGAAATCGGAAACTCTGATCGTAAGAGGTCTTACGCCGCCCTTAAAATAAGGTCCTACAGGAGTTACGAAAACTCTGAACTGATACTCTTCAGCCGGCTTAACTCCGATAACCGGTGAAATACCGAACATATAAGGTCTTACGTAAAGTGTAGCTCCGCTTCCGAACGGCGGTACATAGTCAATGTTAGCCTTAACCGTAGCTTCAACCGCATCAACAAATTTCTGCTTTTCAAATACAGGCATCTCAAGTCTTTCACAGCTGGTTACCATTCTCTCCGCATTAAGATCAGGGCGGAACATTACGACTCTTCCATCCTGTGTGGTATACGCCTTAAGACCTTCAAAACAGGTCTGCGCATACTGCAGCACTCCCGCGCACTCGCTCATTGTGATCATAGGATCAGTAACGATCGCTCCTTCATCCCAGCTTCCGTTCTTGTAATTGGCAACAAATCTGTAGTCTGTAGGTATGTAACCAAATCCGAGATTTGCCCAGTCAATATCTTTCTTGCTCATATATCTCATCCTTTTCTTAAGCTTTTATAAAGCCTTTTTTCTAAAATCTTTCTTAAAAATTTTACCCCCGCTTTATTCCGATGTCAATAAAAAACAGTAATATGATCAGCAAATTTTTATAAATCAGGAATTTTATCGGATGAATGCTCTCCGTAACGATCTTACAGTCATATTAACCTCCCGTGCAGTGATCCATTTCAAAAAATCTCTAACGTGTATCATAAATATAGTATCATATATTTTCATCTATATCTATAAATAGAAAAATATGTGTGACCGCCCGGACAATGATCAGCATACAGCAGATTGCTTATCATTGCCCGGGTCATTTTTTAATTTCAGATCTTGAATCTGAATTGCAGATCTTGATCAGTAGATCTTTATAACTTTTCTTATTCTAAGTGCAAGCACCGTCGCAAGAGCGATCTTTACCGCGTCGGCGGCAAGGAACGGAAATACGCATATGCTGAGCGATGCCGCAAGTCCGTTTCCGGAAACATACATAAACCATGCTGTTCCGAGCGCATAGCAGGCGATGAGTCCCGCCGCAAATGACGGCGCGAGCACGTACCAGCGGAAACCTAAAAGCTTTATGAGTGAACCGCCTATAAAAGCGGCAAGTATATATCCTACAATATAACCCCCCGTCATTCCGGTGATCTTCGCAAGTCCTGCTCCATAGCCCGCGAATACAGGAATCCCCGATATACCCAAAAGTATATATACCGTGACCGAAAGCGTTCCGTAACGCGGTCCTAATACTGCCGCCGTCATATATACCGCAAAAAGCGCAAGATTGAGCGGAACATACGGCAGAGGGATCTGTATCTGCGAACATACTGCCAGAAGCGCCGCGAAAAGCGGGCAGAGCGTCATGGCTTTCATATTGATCCCGCTTGTTGCCGCAGTTTCCTTTTTTGATGTGATTCTTTGTTTCATTTTTTCCTCCCTGTTCAAATTAGATTTTTTTCGGTTCACGCGCCATGGATATAATATCATACATTTTTATCTTTATCCAGCATAAAAGCATGATTTAAATTCCATCAGCGCGGGATTTGTACTTAGTAAAAAGAAACACTTCGATTCATATACCTGTAAGTCTCTTCGCTCTCTCCACTTCCTCTTTAGACGGCTCTCTTACTCCCTTAAGCGGATAATCGATCCCGAGCTTCTCATATTTATGAAGCGCCAGCGTATGATAAGGGAGGATTTCAAACCTTTCCACCGTTTTAAGTGTCTTTACAAATGCTCCGAGCGTGGCAAGGTCTTCTTCGCTGTCGGTTATCCCCGGTACCAGCACATGTCTTATCCACATCTTACCTCCATGTTCGGAAAGATACTTCGCCATGGCAATAACCGGTGCATTCGACATTCCGGTAAGCTTAATGTGCTTTTCCGTATCCATCTCTTTGATATCCAGAATAAACAGGTCTGTCACTTCTTTAAGACGGTCGAATTTTTCCAGAAAAACCTTATCGTCTTTA
>CACZSY010000037.1 GCA_902783965.1 uncultured Lachnospiraceae bacterium | reverse complement strand
GGAAAAAAGCAGCACAAATGAAAGAAAAGGCGAAAAATGCCGCCGGGGGCGCCGGAAACAGGCGCCAACGAGGGAAAAAAAGCAGCACAAATGAAAGAAAAGGCGAAAAATGCCGCCGGGGGCGCAAATTATAAAGATAATCTGAAAAAACTAAAAATAATTCTTTGAAAAAAATCAAAATAATTCTTGACAACGAAAAAAGAAGTGCTATAATTCATAGTATCCCTAGCAAATAAGTAGGAATAAAAATAAAGCGACAACAAAATTTATATAATCAGGAGGATATGTATTATGTCAAAGATTTATGAAAGCGCATCTGAACTTATAGGAGGAACACCTTTATTAAAGCTTAATAATTATTCAAAGAAGAAAAATATCACTAACGCGACTATTCTTGCAAAGCTTGAATATTTTAATCCTGCAGGATCCGTAAAGGACAGGATCGCGCTTGCAATGATCGAGGACGCTGAGAAGTCGGGCGTACTTAAGGAAGGAGCAACAATTATCGAGCCTACCAGCGGAAATACCGGAATTGGAATCGCATCGGTTGCGGCAGCAAAAGGCTACAGAGCTATTCTGACACTGCCTGACACCATGAGCGTTGAGAGAAGAAATCTTCTTAAAGCATATGGCGCAGAGCTTGTACTTACCGAGGGAAGCAAGGGAATGAAAGGTGCTATCGCCAAGGCTAAGGAACTCAATGAGGAGATCGAAGGATCCGTTATCCTCGGACAGTTTGTAAATCCTGCCAACCCTGCAGCACATAAAGCTACTACAGGTCCTGAGATCTGGGAGCAGACAGACGGAAAGGTTGATATATTTATTGCCGGTGTAGGTACAGGCGGAACGGTTACCGGCGTAGGAGAATATTTAAAGGAACAGAATCCTGATGTTAAGGTAGTTGCAGTTGAGCCGGCTACAAGCCCTGTACTTTCAAAGGGAACACCGGGACCTCATAAGATCCAGGGAATCGGCGCTGGCTTCGTACCTGATGTATTAAATACCGGTGTATATGATGAAGTAATTACTATTGAAAATGAAGACGCTTTTGAGGAAGGCAGAGAATTTGCAAGGAGCGAAGGCGTGCTCGTAGGTATTTCTTCCGGTGCAGCTCTTAAAGCAGCAACGATTCTTGCGCAGAGACCGGAAAATGCGGGAAAGAATATAGTAGTTCTTCTTCCGGACTCAGGAGACAGATATTTGTCTACAGCATTATTTAATTAAAGCACATATATTATCAGGAAGGATATCGTACAGATTAGTCTGTGCGGTATCCTTTTCTTTTCCTTCGTACAGAAGCCTTAAAAACACAAGATTTTTGCCTGTTTTTGGGCGAAAATACAACCGATTGCCCATTGATGGAGCCCCCGGAAGGCCTATATTATGCCGCTGTGTTGATTTATAGGTTATTATGACGTCAACAAACTTCTCTGCTCAGCAGCTATTTTTATGAGTCTGGCAGAAATGTCTGTTGATAGAAGTTCCTGATAAGTTTTGTTTGTAAATATATATTTACGAGAGAGTATTTCTTCATTGCGCTCTGCCAGAACAGTTCCCATGAGTCTCATCAGAGATGCTTCATTAGGGAATATACCAATAACCTTTGAGCGTCACTTAAGCTCTTTATTAAGCCTTTCTATATGATTGGATGTACGGAAGTACTTTTGAAGATAAGGAGGAAGTATCATGACATTCATGGCACGCTCAAATCCTTCATCTTGTCGGTCAATTGAGACTCCCACCTCTATAGGTGGTGAGTTATAACAAATTCGTCTTGGTGGGAGTCACAATCTCCCTCCAAGATAAAGCCTCCGGCGGATCGCAGCCGCGCTCAGTGGAAGGCGCTTATCAGCGCCGAGCGCGGCGCGGCAAGAACGCCGATGGCGTTCTTGAACAAGGCACTTCATTGCAGTCTCCGCTACATCACTGTAATCAGCTATAATGGCATCCTTACGCTTCCTTGTTTCTTCTATCGTTTTGCAGTTGAACATTTCCTGCAGTTCGCTGGCAAGACCTGCCTGATACTTTTTGGAAGCCTTATCAATGTTGTTCCTTGAAAAATGAAACTGGCAGCGTTGCCATGCAGCTTCAGGAAACACTTTACTTATGGCATTCTGAATGCCCTCATGAGCATCAGATGTTATCATCTTCACACCATGGAGTCCTCGATCTTTCAGGCTTTTTAGGAAGTCGTTCCAGGTGTGTTTGGATTCGATCGCATATATGCCGAATCCCAAAATCTCGCGGCGACCTTCGCTGTTCGTAGCATAGTCTATCAAAAAGCTTTGGAAATGATCCTGCCGTTTTCTCGAACCTTGAAATAAGTCGCATCAACGGTCATGAATGGATACTCTCCGGTCAGAGTGCTTTCGCGGAACTCATTGACTTTTTTATCCAGCTCCCTGCAGGCTTCAGATATCGTGGATTTTGAGTAGGTTTTTCCACATAGTGTCTCCATTACTTGTGAAACTTTGCGGGTGGATACGCCATTTACCACCATCTCAGCCATAGTTGCAATAAGCGCAGCTTCACTCCTGCAGTAATTGTCAAAGATCAGAGTATGGAAAGATTCACCGTCACGATGCTTAGGTACACTTAAGGTGATATTTCCGAGTCGTGTCGTCAATTGACGTTCCCTAAAGCCATTACGGCTTCCTGTCCGCTCTTCTGTGTGCTCATATGGCTCAGCCTTTAACTGCGTCGCAGATTCAAGCTTAAGGATGCTATTAAGGCTGTCCTGCAGAAGCTTTTTAAACGCAGCATCCCTGTCATTTGAAAGTAATTGTAGAATTTCGTCCTGATTTAGTGTAATATTGAGTTGAGCCATTTGTTTTTCCTCCTCGGTATTATGTTGTTTTGGCCGATTAACATTATACCATAAGGCAGAGCATTTGGCTCATTTATAATTTACACAATTATACACACTATCCATTAAAATAGTTGATTTACTATATTGCAATGATATAATATTACTATATACAGAGTATTAGTTGATATGAACCATATTATTATAGGAGGGAGATTCTATGAATCATATAATGATTTCCAACTATATTATGAAATATATGATGAAAGTGCTGGAACGATGAAAACGCATGAAGCCGGAGCTGTTGATCAAGAAACCGTATTACAATGCAAAATTGAAAAAATAGAATCCACGTCTAAGTGGAAAGCAAGTTGCAACGGCGTTGTGTATGCCTCGAAAGCCTTGAATGATACTAATGTTTCGGTTCAAACAAATGGAGAGGTTTATAAAAAATACATTCAAATGGGTGCGTTTACAATATCGTCTATCAAGTTTAAAAACTTATCCGGTAATTGGATAAACAGTACAATTACTCCGCATGCAGATGATCATTATGCTTATGGCGGCAGTAATAAGTGCTTTAGTATTTATGGTCCGGTTAGTTAAGTAATTTGTTTAATTGATGTATAAGAGAATTATCAAGAGGTGATTATAATGAAAAAGAGAATAGTATTGGCGCTGATGGTGTTACTGGTTTGCACATCCTGCGGTCTAAAAAAGACTGAAAAGAAGAATACTGAATCAGGCAATACAGAAAATATGACTGAATCAAAGATGATCAAAGAAGAAACAGATAGTACTGAATCAGGTGCGGGAAAAGACGATGCAGATGAAAGCTCAGAGAATGACCGGGTTGGTATATTAAAAAATGCCGGTCTAAATGTTAAAAGTATTGATGTTAATGGGGACACCATATATGTAGAACTTTTATCATCAGGTTATAATAAAATTGACGAAGAAGACTGCCGTGCAATTATAATGACACATACTGTTTTATCATGTGAAGATAAAGAAAAATCATATGTGAATATCTTTATTAAGTTTATTAATAAAGATGAAAGTGTGATTTATGAAGATGAGGAATATAACGTGAAAAAGACAGTGAAAAGAGAACCGTTTGTAAAAGAGACCGGTGTATTACCTGTTGAAAATTTTGATTTTATAGACAGCTGTGAGATCACAGAGGCATTTATAAAAGAGAAAAACGGGTACTATGTACTTTGTTTAAATGTGAAACGCAATAAGGATAGTATATCTAATTATTTTATTGAGAGACTGAGTGATAAGGTTTCAAAATATGCAATTGATAATTATAATATTGCCCTTGTTGAGATCAGTGTAGCAGATACAGAATCAGGTGAGAAAATAGTAAATATAATAACAAATCATGACATTAGCGGAACAATTGCGAAAATGGCAGATGGTATTAAAATGTCAGGTGGTCCATTATAAGTAATCATCATATTTTGGAAAAATATAAAAATCAGACGTTGGTTTAATGTTAAACCGGCGTCTTTTTATGCACAGGGGCGGCGACAGGAAGCAGTCAGCTGCCGCTGACGGCCGCCCCGCGCTGCAAGTAGGGAAGATTATATCTTCCCTACTTGATTGCACACGCCCGGCGACAGGAAGAAGTCAGTTGCCGCTGACCACCGGACGGCGCAGGAGAGCAGGCGATTAGGAGAGTAAAAGCCTCCCTCCTGCTCAATTGGTATAACGGAGTGGACCGGGAATATTCCCGGCACGATTATTGAATCGCAAGTGTAAGTCTGCTATAATTTTTTTATCACGGGCAGGATCATGATAAAGACACAAAGCCGATTCATGAGCGCCTCCGGCGTTTATGCCGCTTGAAGAACCGCCGGAGGCGGTGGATGCTTCGACATATCTATGATCAGATAGTCCGACAAGGCTTGAAGAACCGCCGGAGGCGGTGGATGCTTCGAATGAGCCACAGATGCCCGAACGATAAGAATGGATTTGGAGGGTTACAGATGAAATTAAAAAAGATCATCAGCATTATACTCATTTTCTCACTGCTTGTATGTCTTGCGGGATGTTCGGATTCCGGTAGAAAGAAAAAGAAGAGCAGCAGAGATTCGGATGAAACAACACAGACCGATGATAAGAATCCTGAAGATGATAAAAATGTAAAAGACCAGGAGGATAAGAAGGAAGGACAGCCTTCAGATCCGCAGCAGTCCGAAACACAGCAGTCCGACAAAAAAGCGTCAGATGAGAATCCGGATTCGACAGCGCCGGAAGATCCTGATACGCAGCAGCCGGTTCACGAAGAAGTTCTGGTAAAATCCTATGATATGTCTACCGATGAGAATATGTTTGTTTCTGAAATGAACCATGGATTTTCCGAAGGCAGGGCGTGGACGGTGCTGAGCGATAATGAATTCTATACGCTTGCTCTGATCGATACCGATGGAAAGATCGTTTATAAGACAACTACAGACGGTTTCGCGCAGATGATAGGCGTTAATAAAAATGACTGCTTCGTGCGTTCAACCTATTTTGAGAGCGGATATACGGTTCTTTATAATACAAAGGACGAGGGCTTTATCATAATCGATAAAGATGGACAGGTTACATATAATACACGGGATTTTGATGATAACACATTTTATTATTTCCTTGGGCAGTATAAAGATAGTTTTATCTGTTTTAAAGAGGAAAAATCATTTTCTTCGATGACGACGAAGATGAATGTCATAGACTGTAAGGGAAATATCATAAAAGAAGATATCGCGCCGGGCATCGGACGAAGTGATTTCGGGATCTGCCACAATATCGGCGAGGGTTTTATGTACGGAGATTATTCGCTTATAAACTGCAATAACTGGAACTTTATCAACGGCAGTTATAAAAATTTCACCAATCCGCTGGTATCGATTGATGATAATGACGGATTTGTGGACGGATATCTTATCATAAATATGTCGGATCTTGTCGGCGTACACAGTTATGTGGCGGCTGCTCCGGCAGATCTTAAGGATCAGAAAAGCTATAACGCATTTTGCGCCAATGCCGAGAAAAAAGGCGGTATCAGAAAGGATACTTTCGGAGAAGGAAAATATCTGGACAGTCTGGACAGTGATCATCCGTCTTCATATGTATATAAGACAATTGACGGGAAGACTGCGGTCACTCCTCAGATCCCGGACACGGTCACGATCGAGACGATCGGTACCCCTACGACAAAGTTCTCCGGCGGATATGCGATGCTTAAAATGCGCGGGGCAGACGGAGAGTATTATATCAGTTCGATAGACAGCGCGGGAAAACTTCAGTTTGAACCGAAAAAAACGAAAGACGTATATGAACATACAGGCAATTATGAAAAGGGCTATCTTCCATGCGCTCCTACACACAGTTCATATTTTTCATCGGTTCTGACTTATGACGGAAGAGTGCTTAAGATAGGCGAGGATGACCTGAGCGAGCTTAAAGACATAACGCTGACATACAGGGATAATGACTGGCCTGTTCTTAAGGGAGGATTTTTCTGCGGATATCAGCTTGAAAATGAAAAATACGGATTTAAAAGCGGGAAAAAAGTTGATTATTATGTAAGCCTCGACGGAAAGAAAGTGATCACCAAAGCCTTTGAATACAGTGTGCCGCAGCCGGAAAGTTTCAAGGCCGACAGCCTTTTATATGTAAAAAACAATATTTTCTATATGGAAAATTCGCTGCTCGGAAAAAGTTATGCTGAACTGAACACGTTGTTCGGAAATGATCTTCCGGAAATTTCAGATTGGGAATGGAGCGAAGAATTTGACGGTTATTTTGATTACAATTATCATGGTAATCTGTTTGGTTTCTTTTTTAAAGATAATGCTCTTAGGGGAGTTTCTTATGAGTTCGCGGCAAAGAACATAGGTGAAGCTCTTATGGAATCATATAAGGCGGAATTCGGAGCATATGCCATGAGAACTTACAGTGACGGAACCGAAATTCCTGAGGGAAACGGCTGGGGGTACAGATTTGCGTTAAAGCAGGGATACCTTGATATATACAAAAATCATTATAATAATATTGACCATGTTGTCATAATGTATTGTCAGGAATAAGAAAAAATCAAGATATTAGTCAGGGGCAGACGGGCAGAAGAAGGCGATCCGACTCTGTTCAGACGGACAGCGATCCGAATCTGTTCAGACGGACAGCGATCCGACTCTGTTCAGACGAACAGGAGAAGGCAGGCCACGGCTTCGCGAAGCGAAATATCAATGCCGTGGCTCTAATAATAGATCGGAGCAATATTTATGGAAGAAAGATTTGTTAGAACAGGCATGCTTCTTGGAGATGAAGCGATGGAGCGTATCAGGAACCTGAAAGTCCTTGTGTTCGGAGTGGGCGGAGTAGGAGGTTATGTATGCGAGGCTCTCGCGAGAAGCGGAGTCGGGAATATTACCATAGTTGATAAAGATACGGTATGCCTTTCCAACATCAACCGGCAGATAATCGCGCTTACGGATACCGTGGGGCGGCTTAAAGTTGATGTTATGAAAGAAAGGATGGAGCAGATCAATCCTGAGATAAACGTAGATGCCAGAGCTGTGTTTTTCCTTCCGGAAAATGCTGATGAATTTGATTTTTCAGTATATGATCATGTTGTAGACGCCGTAGATACGGTAACCGCCAAGCTTAAGATAATAGAGTGCGCGAAGAAAGCGGGAGTTAAAGTTATTTCTTCCATGGGAGCGGGCAACAAGCTCGATCCGACAAGGTTCAGGGTGAGCGATATAAGCAGGACTTCGGTCTGCCCGCTTGCTAAAGTCATGAGAAGGGAACTTAAAAAGCGGGGCATTGAAGGCGTGGATGTCGTGTGGTCCGATGAACCGGCGCTCACTCCACAAAGGTGCAGCGAGAATGAAGATGGAAGAACTGCGGGGAGCACAGCGTTCGTGCCTTCCGTGGCGGGACTGCTCATTGCGGCGCATATCATTAATGGAACGGGTGCATGATTTAAACGGAGCTGTGGGAATGCTCAATAGTTGTCTGAATGGTTTGCATCTACAATTATTTATGATACAATTGATAATAATGAACGGAGGAGTAGTCCGTTTATATATAATATTCTAAAAGGAGGACAATCATGAAGAGAAAGAGTTTAAAACGTATTCTTTCATGGGTGATGGCGGTTGCGCTTCTTGCGGCGAATATCTCACCGGCTGCATTTACGGTCAAGGCGTATGCTGGTGTGCTCTATGACGGCGAGATCGATGACGGCGCCATCGGAGTGGGAGAAGAAAAACAGTTAAGCTTCAATAACTGGAATGATTACCATGTGCTCTGGTTCACACCTGAGACGACCGGCGATTATCAGATAGTTGTAAGCTCAGAAGATGATGTATGGCATTATCTTGAGATCTACAGGGAAGAATCAGATGGTAATGATGAGTGGGAAGAATGTCTCAGCTATGATTCGGGCATGAGCTTTCTCGCTTACAATGCAAGCTTTGAGGCCGGAAAGGAGTATAAGCTGAAGGTTAGCGCCGATTATTATGACAGCACCACTGCAAAGGTTACTGTAAATAATCTGGTAGAAAAAGCACAGGGTGCATTAGAGATAGGAGAAGAGCAGACCCTTACTATTGACAGCACAGACATTTATACCTATACCTTTATCCCTGAAGAAAGAGTGAATTATCATCTTCTCTTAACATTCAAGGGAATTGGTGCATATCGTATATTCAATGACGAAGGTTACGAAATACACAGTAATTCGGTAACTAATGTGAATATTGACGAATCTGGTATTAAAGGCAGCGAGATGGAATGGGTTCTTGATGGTTATTATTTTAATGAAAACGACCAGGAAGAATATACCATCAAACTGAACGGCAAACCGGGCACACAGATCGATATGGTCATGAAGCCGGAGACAGAAGTTAAAGGCACTGCGGCTATTGATGAAGTCAAGCCTTTACATGACAGATCGCAGACAGACGTCTATACATTTACAGCTCCGGAAGATAACTGGTATACATTCTCCGTAGAAAAGACCGGCAGTGGAGAAGGTGGAGAAGACGGAAATGACGGAAATGACGTATATGTTGATAAGAACATATCTCTTTCATTCGAAAAAGATGGACAGGATCAGACGTATTATTCACCTTCAGAGCAATTTATCCCTGCGGGCACAGTCTGCACAGTCAGCGTACAGATCTATGTGAATCAGCCAAGGGAGGATATGGGATTTGTAATAAGAAAAGCTGCTGTTTCAGAAGGCGCGCTTACGACTGGAACAGCCAAGACCTTTGCGGCAGATGCAGCCAGGGATCATTTTGTTACATTTACACCATCCGAAAACGGCACTTATGAACTCACATCAACAAGTGATGATGAAGTCAATGCTTATTTCTCGGCGTATCTCTATGAAGAGGGAAGCGAAGATTATTATAAAGCCAGTGTCAGCTACGGAGATAATTATCATTCCTCAAACAACGGAGATTTCCTGATGACACAGGAGCTTGAAGCCGGAAAGAAATATATCTTAAAGGTAAAAGCTTCAAAGAGAAATTATAATAATGAAGTATCGGGAAATGTTTCCGTAAAGGCAGTTAAGCTTAACATCACGGACAAGGGCAATATCGGCTTAAATGAAGAGGTTGAACTTGAATTTACACAGGATAACCAGAAGATCAACCTTAACATGAATACAGGCAGCAGCAAGAGATATTATATATTCATGGACAGCAGCGCTGACGCTGCATACAGTTTCAATAGCGACGGTTATGTTTACGATAGCGGAAGTATCAGCGGCAGAGCTTATAAAACTGTTTATGGAGATTACGGATTAAGCTTTAACGCCGAAAAAGGTACCAAGATCAAATTAAAGATCAAAGAATATACCGAAAGAGCAGTTGGGGAATTCCATGTTGACGAAAGAATGGGAGGTCCTGACGCATCTGAGAAGCTGACATATACATTTGTTGTACCGGAAGACAATATCTATGTGTTTAAGAAGGTTCTTCCAAGGGAAATGAGGTATGACAGTTATGAGGGTCAGGATGTCGAAGTAACTGCCTATGAGTATGATTTCTCAATGTCGATCAAGGCGGGAGACAAGAATTTCTATCCTTCAGATAACGGAAGCTTCTTAAAGAAGGATACCGTATGCACTATCACAATGACTTCGAGCGCCCCAGCGGGAGATCAGGCATATCTTGTGATCAAGTCGCTTACTCAGTTTATGGGTGAAATAAATGTGGGCGATGTTAAGACTGCAAGTATCGAAGAGGAAGGCAGAGGCGACAGCTTCGCGTTCACAGCCCCAGCGACAGGAAAATATATTTTCTATTCTCTAGGAAATGAAGATGTCAAAGGTAGTGTCTATGACGAAGATGCAAATCTCAAATACGACGAATACGGCAACGGAAAGTTCAGTGACCGTTACACTGGTTTTTATATCGTAATGGCTTGTGAAGAGGGAAAAACATATTTCCTCAGAACAGATTTTGTCGACAGATATTATGATGACGACGGCGACGAGAGAACAGGAACTTATGAAGTAGGCATCGCAGCCTTTGCGCAGGTTGACGATGGAGTGATCAAGACAGATGAGACCAAGAGGATCTCCTTAAAGGATGCAGGTATCGGAGTAAGACATATAGTTAAATTCACTGCCCCAAAGACTGGCAGATACTATACTTATTATGATGGTATAAATTCTAATGGAGAATCTTTTGAAGATAATGGAAAGACACCTTATTATTATGCATCATATTACAGCTACACAAGTAATCCGAGTATATGGAGTGCTTACAGCTCGACCTTCAACAGTTCTGATTATTATGATGAAGGCGAAGAGATCATATTTGCATTTGAAGGACCAGCGCAGTGTGATGTTGATCTTACCATAGTTCCGGTAGAAGAGATCGATATGGGAACAGCCACAGAAGGTGCGGTTCTTAAGACAGGAACCAATGCAAAGACGGTTAAGTACACATTTACACCGGCTCAAAGCGGCTTCTATAAGATCGAGGAGTTCTTCTATGATGAAGAAGAAACCGGAAGTCATAATTTCAATATTGATATGACATACGGTGAAGAAGACAGCACTAATTATGTATCAACATATTCAAACTTCTTCCTTAAGAAAGGAACAGTATATACCATCACAGTTTCTTCTAACGAAAGAGATACGGATAAGAAGGAATACTTTAAGATAAATGCTGTTTCAGAATCTGCAGGAACTCTTACAGAAGGAACAAAGTTAAAAGTAAGCATTGCATCATCGGATGTAAGAAAGGTTGCTGAATTTGTTCCGCAGAAGGACGGAAATTATACTTTCTATACAGATGGTATATACACAACAGTCCTTCAGATTTATAACAGCGACGGAGATCTTATCTATGACGCAACAGAGAGCGAGCGCGATCTGGAGCGTGAAGAAAAAAATGCCCGTATTAACTGTTACCTTACAGGAGGCAATACTTATCTTGTAATGGCAGGATTATACAATGCGAAATATTTTGCAGACAACGGCGCGTTTTATCTTAATGCGGCTACCCTTAATTTTGAAGAGTCTGCCGCATGGGAACCGGATGTTAAGAAGAGCATAACATTTGCGGATACCAATACGGTTGTAAGATTTGCTCTTAATGACAGCTTTACTGATGAAGAAATGAATTATGTGGTCACTGTTGATACCGACGGACCTGTTCATTTCAATATGAACGGTCTATCAACAGACGGTCCGACAAGCTTCATGGTCGGCGGACATGAGATATTCGGATTAAGTGTTCCTAGTGAAGACCTTGCAGGATTAAGATTTGAGCTTCAGGCCAAGACAGGAACCAAAGCGGATCTGATGATCACAAGAGTTAAGAATGTGAACAAGGGTGCATTAAAGGTTGGCGATGACGTAGAAGTCGGAACAGCCGATATAAATAATGTATATACATTTGTTCCAACCGCTACCGGATTATATGAGTTTAATCAGGGCTACAATGATCCGGACGTGGTACCTGAGGAAGGCTCTTATGACAGTGAAAAAGGATATCCGCTTGAATATCAGATAAGCAGCGACGGCACAGTTTATGGAAAACCTACCTTTATGTTCATGACTGCCGGCAAAGAGTACACAGTTGTTATAAGCGGAAGCACTACTGCAGAGGGCAGGACAAACGGCGGATTCATCACTTTGGGAGATGAGGCGACAGCGCTTGTATTGAATCAGCAGGTACCGGCAACGATAACAAAGGAAGGTCAGATAAAGACATTTACATTTACGCCTGCAGAATCTGGAGAGTACCAGTTTACATCGTTCGGAAGCAATGATACATACGGATATCTGTTCAATGAAGACGGAAGCATGGTTAGGGATGATGATGGCGGAAAGGGCAGCAACTTCCTTATCAGCTGCAGTCTTGAAGCAGGAAAGACATATTATTTCGGTGCAAAGTTCTATGGAAGCTTTACCGGCAGCTTTGATGTTGCGATCACAGATGGTAGCGATATCGGCGTAGTTGAAGAAAATGAGATTAACAGAACTATTGCAGTCGATGAAGAGATCACTCTTGATTTTGCACAGGGCAACGAAGTATATAACTTAAGCTGCACGATACCTGAAGACGGACAGTATTATCTGATATTTACTTCAGATAAGAACAGCAGCATTATTTATAAGACATCACCAACCTATACTCGTCAATACTCAAATACAACTGGCGTAGCTGGAAGATGGACATTTGCAAAAGACTTTGCATTTACGGCAACAATAGCTTCGACACAGGGATGCAAGGCAACATTTACACTTAAGAAGGTATTTGAGAGAGACAGAGGAGAAATTAAGGCCGGGGATGAAGTAGATATATCCGACAGGGCAGTAGATGACAGCTTTACGTTTAAGGCTCCTGCAGCAGGATATTATCAGCTGGCAGATTATGGAAGCTTTACCGAAGAACCTGAACCGGGATACACATTAACACATAATTATCAGATGGGTATTTACCGCAAGATCGTAGAAGTCAGAGAAGATGGATTTGTCTCAACGACTCTTGATCCTATCGATGTCTCAGGCAATATCCTTTATCTTGAAAAAGATGAAGAGCTTCACTTCCTTGCTGTATGTGACAGTGCAACTTTCTCCAAAGCAGTTCTTGTAACAAGCCTTGGACAGGGTCAGACGCTTACACTTGACGGCACAGTTCCTGCAACGATCGGTATGGGTGAGACAAAGATATTTGCCTATGAACCTTCAGAAGATGATAATTATCTGTTCTATAGTGTGACAGAAAACGGTAATTATATTTATAATTATGATATCTTTGCCGCTGACGGCCAGTATGTATCGAGATCTTATCCTATGTATACATATAAGAGCAGCAAACAAGGCGATTTTGCGATCGCTGCAAAACTTAAGAAAGGTACGAAATACATAATTAAAGTTAACGTGCCTAAGTATTCTTATTCTGATTCAAGTTCAAGTTCAAGCTCAAGCTCAAGTTCGGGCTTCGAAAAAGAAGAGGTTGTAACCGTACCGGCACAGCTTAAGGTAGGCGTTCAGAAATATGCTGTGACGGATATTGATGACGGAACAGTAACAAAGAATACCACGAAGACAGTGAAGTTCACCAAAGAATTCGAACATCGCACCCTGAAATTCCGTGTGGCTGCTGATAAGAAGTATTATGTATTCTTAAAAGGAACGGGTAGTTTTGACGGTATCCTTGATTTTGCTAAGAGAGATCAGGAATATGTAGGAACACAGGGAGTTAATTACTATGAGAAAGACCTCTTAAGCGGAAGGGAATTCTATATCGAACTTTACGGCGCTGTGGGTTCAACGGTTGAGGTTCTTGTTTCCGACAAGCCGAACCATACACATAAGTTTGCAGATGAAGTGATTCCGGGAACCTGCTATTATCCGGGATATACACGTCATACGTGTACAGAGTGTAATTACAGCTATGAAAGTGACTATACCGAAAAGGGAGCACACAACTTCGTACTTTCAAAGGTTGAAGAAGAAGCCGGCTGCGACCATCCGGGAAAAGCATTGTATTACTGCGATGTCTGCAGTGAGTTTGAGGAAAGAGAGATCCCTGCGCTCGGACATGATCACAGCATAAGGACGGTGGAGGTCAAGGCGACCCTGACCACGGCAGGAAGGGGAACCAGTAAGTGCTCAAGATGTGATGATACTGAGGGATTTACAATAGCAAGTCCTTCGAAGATCACTCTTTCGGCAACATCATTTACAGCAGACGGAAAGGCAAAGACACCGGCTGTTACAGTAACCGATATCGAAGGAAAGACTATCGATCCTTCGAACTATGATGTGACCTATACCAACAATGTTAAGGAGGGTACGGCAAAGGCAACAGTAACCTTCAAGGGTACAGATTATGAAGGAAGCTTCAGCGCGAACTTTACGATCAAGGATAATACCAAGATCACAGGAACATTTAAATCAGGAGCAAAATATACGCTTAACCTTACAACAGGACTCATGAGCATAACCGGAAACGGAGCCATGGACGATTACCAGTATTCAAGCAGGACTCCTTGGTTTAAGTACAGAGATAAGATCAAGAAGGTAAGCATCGGTTCTGGTATCACAAGGATCGGAACCAACACCTTCTACGGATGCACCAACCTGACTGAAGTAACAGGATGCGCCAATGTTGATTCCATCGGAATCAATACATTCAGAAATTGTCCGATCCTTACAAAGGTTGCGGGATGCACCAAGACAACTCTTGTTGAGCAGTACGCATTCTGCGGTTCAAACAAGTTCTCGACCATAGGTTCTGTTGATGGAACAGTTAATCTTCCTAAGGGAACTAAGATAGGAGGATACACCTTCTATGAATGCAAGGGCATCAAGAAACTTGTTACAACAAGCGCAATGACCTACATAGGAACCAGATCGTTCAGCAATTGTATCGGAATGACAACGGTAACAGTTGGATCGGCATGCAAGACCATAGGTTCATACGCATTCTGCGGTAATACAAGCCTTACAACAGTTAACGGCTGCGCGGGCGTTACCGGAATCGGCGACTTCGCGTTCTATGGAAATACAAAGCTTGTCAGCGTTGCAGGCTGCACCAAGACAGCCAATATCGGTAAGAGCGTATTCAGAAACTGCGAGAATCTTGTAAAGGTTGGAGCGACAGCTAACCAGATCAATTTCGCAGCAGCTAAAGCTATCGGAGAGTACGCATTCTCAGGCTGTAAGAAAGCTAAGTACATGAGCTTCGGAGCAAACGTAACAATCATCGGTCAGTACGCGTTCCAGAATGATTCGGCTATGACAGCTCTCTATTTAAGAAGCGCCAAGATCACTTCGGTAGGAGTGAACGCTCTTAAGGCAGTAAAGGCGACAACTTACGTGCCGAAGGCAAAAGTTACTTCTTATAAGAACGGAGTTCTTAAGGGCAAAGGCCAGGCAGCAAGTTGGAGCATTAGAGGAATCTAGATCAAAGATTGATTTAAAAGCAAAGTAATATTCAGACGGCTTCCCCGCAGGAATATAATTCCTGCGGGGAAGCTGCTTTTTCGCGCGCGGGTGAAGATGCTTTTGCGCGCGGGTGAAAGATGCCTTTGCGCGCGGGTGTAAGGATATGTCCCTGTTCTACCGCGCTTTTGTCTTGCTGCCTCAGTTTTTCAAACTATGATGGCAGGTCGTCGGTGCGATTGTCGGTCGGTGCGATTATCGGTCGGTGCGATTGTCGGTCGGTGCGATTGTCAGTCGGTGCGATTGTCAGTCAGCGCCATTGTGTCTTAGACATGATCGCACCGATGTCGCGAAAGAGGATTGAAGGTTTTCTTCCACTCGGGAAGGAAATAATACCGTTTAGAAAGCAGGGGTTTATAAAAATGACATGATTTGAGATAATTATTACATCTCAGACGGAGATGATTACCGTCTTTTAATGATTATCGGACGGTGAGAGAATTGAATTATTCAGGAAAGCTGGTAACGCAAAGGTGGATAATATTAAGATCGTATTTGAACAGGATGTATCTCTTGATCAGGCACAGATCGTTATAAGGGCACCCGAACGTGATGCGACGGTGGAAAAGCTTATATCCGAGATACAGAAGAATGTTGGATTGAAGATAATCGCGACCGATGAGCACAATATGGTAAGGACTTTGCATTCGGACGAT
>CACZSY010000036.1 GCA_902783965.1 uncultured Lachnospiraceae bacterium | reverse complement strand
GCGGAGCGCGGGAATGCGAATGACGTGGTGGATTTCGGGAGCGCGGAGCGCGGAGAAATCCAACAGATTCTTCTATATTAGATACAGCCATCTTTACAATTCGCGAATATTGAATTATAATTAGGAACAGAGCATTGCTTTTAACAGTTTCCGGGAGGCTTTTTAAGCTGTGGGAAGACAGAAGCAATTTTTACTGCTAAATATATCAAAGATGGAGGAAGAATCATGTTAGTATCAGCAAAAGAAATGCTTACAAAGGCTAAGGCCGGAAAGTATGCAGTAGGACAGTTTAACATTAATAATCTTGAGTGGACAAAGTCCATATTACTTACAGCGCAGGAGCTTCAGTCACCTGTAATACTTGGTGTATCGGAAGGCGCAGGAAAATATATGTGCGGATACAAGACCATAGTAGGAATGGTAAACGGAATGATAGAGGAGCTTGGGATCACAGTACCTGTAGCGCTTCATCTTGATCACGGCAGTTTCGAAGGCGCTAAGAAATGTATCGAAGCAGGTTTCTCTTCAGTAATGTTTGATGGATCACATTATCCTATCGAAGAGAATGTTGAAAAGACAACAGAGCTTGTTAAACTTTGCGGCGAAAAGGGAATCTCTCTTGAGGCGGAAGTTGGAGCTATCGGCGGCGAGGAAGACGGAGTTATCGGAAAGGGCGAGTGCGCTGATCCGAACGAGTGCAAGGCTATCGCAGACCTTGGAGTTACAATGCTTGCTGCTGGAATCGGCAACATCCATGGTAAGTATCCTGACAACTGGGAAGGCTTAAGCTTTGAGACACTTGACGCTATTCAGAAGCTTACAGGCGATATGCCGCTGGTTCTTCACGGAGGAACAGGAATCCCGGCAGATATGATAAAGAAGGCTATCTCACTCGGAGTAGCAAAGATCAACGTTAATACAGAGTGCCAGCTTGCATTTGCTGATGCTACAAGAAAGTATATCGAAGCAGGTAAGGATCTTCAGGGCAAGGGATTTGACCCTCGTAAGCTTTTAGCTCCTGGCGCAGAAGCTATCAAGGCTACCGTAAAAGAGAAGATGGAACTCTTCGGTTCTGTAGGAAAGGCATGATAGGATTTCTAATTTAAGAATGAACAGGGTACTTTTTTCTGAATATAAAATTTTAGGAGAAAGTACCTTTTTTTATCACAACTTATTCACAGTAAGAACACAAATACCTGTTAAAATACAGACATAACAACGAAAAACGCCGGAAATGCAGACCATAAGACAGTCGATATGTAAAAATATGAACCGGTGAAAAGCCGAAAGCTTAAAAAGACCGAAACAACAGATATGAACCGGTGAAAAGCCGAAAGCTAAAAAGACCGAAACAACAGATGTGAACCGGTGAAAAGCCGAAAGCTAAAAAGACCGAAACAATAAGAAAGCGGGTGAGGACATGAGCATAGAAGTATTCAACAGATATGAGAAAAAATATTTTGTAACGGCTGATCAGCTTCCTTATGTGAGAGAGAGGATATCGGAGTATATGTATCTTGACGAGCATAATAAAGACGATCAGATGTATACCATCTGCAACATTTATTATGATACTCCTAATAATGATATCGTCACCAGATCGATACAAAGACCTGAATATAAGGAAAAGCTCAGGCTCAGATCCTACGGAACCCCTTCTCTTGACGATAAGGTCTTCATAGAGATAAAGAAAAAATATGAAGGGCTGGTAAATAAGAGGCGCAGCACCATACTCCTTAAGGATGCGTATGACTTCATAGATACCGGGAAGATCGGCGAGATGAAGCCTTTCATGAACCGGCAGATCCTTGAAGAGATAGGTTACATGCTTTCAATTCATGAGATAGTGCCCGCAATGTTTCTGGCGTATGATAGGCTCGCGTATTTTGACAAGTCAGACGATGATTTCAGACTGACCTTTGATGCCAACATAAGGACGCGGAGAGACGATCTCAGGCTCGAACACGGAAGCCGGGGCAGTCTTCTACTGGATAAGGATACCTATATCATGGAGATAAAGGCTATCAATGCGGTTCCGCTGTGGTTTGCAAAGCTGCTGTCGGATTTCAGGCTCTATCCGATATCGTTTTCGAAATACGGCACGAGATTCTTAAAAGAGATCGCGCAGTAGACGAGAACCGGATAAATAAACCGTGAACAAATATAAAAACCGGACTAATAAAACAGAAGGAGATGATCACTATGTTTGAATCAATTTTATCAAGTACTCAGAATTCTATAGCTGCTCTTGATACAAAGACAGCGCTTATTACTATAGGGGCGGCGCTGCTGGTCGGACTGCTCTTTGGAATAGGATATTATTTTGTATCCAGAAAGAACGGCGCTTCCAATCCTCTTATAGTCACTCTGGTGATCCTCCCTACGATAGTTGCGGTGATGATTTTCATCATAGGAAGCAATATAGCGACGGCGTTTACGCTTGCGGGCGTGAGCACTCTGGTAAGGTTCAGGAGCGTGCCGGGTGATTCGAAGGATATCTCGTTTATCTTCCTTGCCATGACCTCGGGACTTGCGATAGGAATGGGATATATCACATATTCCTTCTTCTTCTCGGTAATAATACTTGCGGTTATCTTCTTCGCTTCGCTGTTCGCGGATGCGGCGGTAAAGAGCGAGAGCAAGGTATTAAGGATCACAATACCGGAAAACCTTAACTTCCAGAACGCGTTCAACGATCTGTTTGAAAAATACACAAGGTCGGCGCAGCTTGACAAGATCAAGACAGTCAACCTCGGAACACTTTTCGAGCTTACCTATAAACTGTCCATGAATCCGGGCGCGGACGAGAAGGAATTCATAGACCAGCTCAGGACAAGAAACGGAAACCTTAATATAATGTTAAGCCTTGCGGAGACTAAAGTGGATAAACTATAACCGTTGCAAAATTACATAAAAAAAGGTATAATTGATGATACAGGATTCCCTATGCAGGAAGCGCGAAGGGAGTCGGTATCATCAATTTTTTATGCGGGTAGGTTCGATAACATCGCCCCTGCTCGATCGCATAACAAATGATCTCTGGGGATTATAAATAGCAATGATTAAATTTGAATAGAGGACGGTGAGCTGATGATCAACGATAACAAATGCCCTTGCTGCGGCGGCACTATGAAATTCCAGCCTTCATCCCAGAAACTCGTATGTAATTACTGCGACTCCGAATTCACCAACGAAGAATATCAGGAGGCCATGAGGATACAGAACGAGTATCTGCCGGACGATGAGTTTGAAGAGGTTAAAAAAGGCATGAAGCCTCTGGATGAGGCTGTTCAGCTTGAAGGAGAAGCACAGGAGTACAATAACACGAATGAGAATGTCATTTCGGACGCACAGGCTGATGAGATGGTACAGTTCTTCTGCAATTCCTGCGGCGCGGTTTTAATAACGGACAAGAATACTGCTTCAACCATATGCAACTACTGCGATTCCCCGATGATAATCGGCGAGCGTCTTTCGGGAACTCTGGCACCTGATTTCGTTATACCGTTTAAATTTGACAAGAAACAGGCCAATGATAAGTTCAATGAATGGAAGAAGAAAGGACTCTTCCTTCCAAAGTCGTTCAAGGAAGCTACCAAGGTCAAGGAGCTTAAGTGCCAGTATGTGCCTTTCTGGTTCTTTGACATGGACAGCAAGGGAAACATGAATGCCATCGGAACGAAGACAAGACATTATACAAGAGGCAATTATAATTATACCGAGACCAGTTATTATCAGGTCAACAGGAAATTTGATCTTGATTTTCAGAATCTTCCTGTCGATGCTTCCATAAAGATGGATGACAAGACCATGGATATGCTGGAACCGTTTAATGCTGCCGAGTTCGTGCCTTACAGCAATACATATCTTACCGGATATCTGGCTGAGAAATATGACTACACCGATAAAGATCTCTTTAAGAGAGTTTATGACAGAGCGTATAAATATACTTTTGACTATGTCAAGAGCACCTGCGGCGGGTATGACAGCTTAAGCGTTAAGAGCAGCAAGGTCAATATCCTGCCGACGACCACAAAGTACGCGCTTTTGCCGGTATGGTTCTTTAATTACAAATATAATGGTGAAGATTATTCATTTACAATGAACGGACAGACGGGAAAGGTAGTGGGCACTCCGCCTATCGTTAAAGGAAAAGTTGCGGGATTCTTCTCTGGAACAACCATAGTGGTACTTATCCTGTTAAGGATCCTGATGCATCTGATAGGAGGTGCTCCGTTATTATGATGAACAGATTTAACAGGATATTTAAGATGATGATACCGGTGCTGGCATTGGTGATGGTATTTGTATTGATGCCTCAAAGCGCCAGAGCGGAGATTACAACGACCGGTGATACAGCTGGTGTTTCGAGCCTTTCCGAGATCGGATTAGAGGACAGGGACAGGCATATATTTGACTATGCGGGACTGCTCGATGCAAGCGATGTGGATACTCTTGAGAGACTTTGCACAAAGACAGGTAAAGACAGGGGTACGGATTTTATCGTTATCCTTATGAGCAGATACGATGGTATGCTTTCCGATGTCAAAGCAAATACGCAGAGAGCCAGATACGGCGCGGTTGATAAATACAACTGCAATATCTTATTCGTATGTATGGGCAGCAGGGATATCAGAGTGTTCAGTGTTGAGGGCGCAAACGAGGCTCACTGGATGGGAGACAGTCTGTGCCAATACATTTATGAAGAGATAGCGCCATATTTTACGAAGAAGAATTACAGGGACGGTATCAGGGAATACGTAGAGCTGGTAGATCACTACTGGACATATAAGCCGAACTATAATCCTAACAGTATTTTTTATAAATGGCCTTTCCAGTTCTGTATAGCAGCCATCATAAGCGCGATAATAAGTTACAGCCTTATTGCCAAGAGCAAGGGCAAGGTTACGGTTAATGAGAAAACTTATCTTGAACCGGACAGAGATGTAGCTAAGGACGATATGTTCCTTAGAAGGACCATTACAAAGACAAGAATTCAGAGCAGCTCAGGCGGCGGTGGCGGCGGTCACAGCGGCGGCGGTGGCGGCGGTCACAGCGGCGGTGGCGGCGGAAAGTTCTAGGTGATAAGATGGAGAATACCGGAAAAAGATCGGATGAAAAAGTAAATACCGGAAATATAACAGACAGACCGGTCAATACCGTAAATACAACAGACAGGCCGGTCAATACCGGAAATGTTTCGCACGTAACGCCTCCGAATTATATGCTTTCGGAAGAAGATACGCTCAGAAGGATGGATCAGATGGTTGAAGTCTGTAATACCATGAGCGGCGAGATCCCGGGAGTAAAGATAGGAATGGTCTTGGGCGGCGGCGACGCTTTAGGCGGCATGGGCATGGCGATGATGACCATGGGAGCAATGATGGGCGGAATGTCAGCCATGAGGCAGGCGGAGCGCGAACAGGCGGAACATGAAAAGAAGAACGCGGGAAATGACAGAGCGTAAAGAGAAAAACGCTGTAACAGGCGGAACACGAAAAGAAGAACGCGGGAAATGACAGAGCGTAAAGAGAAAAACGCTGTAACCGGCATAGTATGAACGGGAAGTTCAGGGAAAGAAAGAGGAATAACGACATTGAGTGAGTTGACCGGAAATATCAGAATGGCAACAGATAAAGTCAAGACTGTTATCATCGGAAAAGACAGGGTGGTTGACAAGATAATGACAGCCATCATAGCAGGCGGACATATATTGCTTGAGGACATACCGGGCGTTGGAAAGACAACGCTTGCGCTCGCGTTTTCAAGAGTTACGGGACTGAGTTACAAGAGACTTCAGTTTACGCCGGATGTCCTGCCGACGGATGTAACGGGATTTTCACTGTACAATAAGAAGACCAACGAGTTTGAATTCGTGGAAGGCGCCGCGATGTGCAATCTCCTTCTGGCGGATGAGATCAACAGAACTTCACCGAAGACCCAGTCCGCACTCCTGGAGGTAATGGAAGAGGGCAGGGTTACGGTGGATTCGATAACACACCAGATACCGAAACCATTTATCGTTATCGCGACGCAGAACCCGATAGGTTCCGTCGGAACGCAGAAGCTTCCCGAGTCACAGCTGGACCGTTTCATGGTCAAGCTTTCCATGGGTTATCCGGATAAGGAAAGCGAGATACTCGTGCTTAAGGGAAAGGCGCTGGAACAGATAGAAGGGCTCAGCGCCTGCCTTAACGGAGAGGATATAATAAAAGCGAGAGAAGAAGCGGAGAAAGTATTCTTAAGAGAGAGCGTGTATGAATATATCGTGGATCTTGTCCATGCCACAAGAACAAGTGATTATCTGAATCTGGGCATAAGCCCGAGAGGTTCGATAGCGCTCATGCGCATGGCGAAAGCGGCGGCGTTTCTGGATGACAGGGATTACGTCACTCCTTTGGATGTGCAGACCGCGCTTAAGGATACGGGAATGCACAGGATAGTCTTAAGTCCTAAGGCCAAGGCTGAAGGCTTAAGCGAAGAAGCGGTGACGGACAGGCTTATCAGTTTTGTACCTGCTCCTATTGTAAATTAGAGATCCGTTATCAAGGGATAAAAAATCCCTTTTTACCCCAGCATTATAATAATTCAGGAAGGCTTTCAGGTGGTTTATGGCTGCGCGTCCCCCTAAGGAAATAAGAATATTTAATATAATGTCACATGCAATCCTGTGCGTTGCCGCAGGGTTGCTGTTTGCGTTTTATCTGGACAGGACGACCTTTGTCCTTTTACTGATCCTTCTGCTTCTGCCTGTCGCGTCTTATGCGCTGGTAAGGTATCAGAGCGGCAGGATACAGGCAGGGATCCGGTTTGAAAAAAACCGTACAAGGATCACTGAAACAGCAAAGCTTTTTATTAAAGTTAAAAATGATACTTTCATGCCTTTGATAAAATGCAGGCTCGATGTCGGGATAACCAATGCGTTTGTTGACAAAGAAGAAGATATGACCATGGACTTTTTTGTGCTTCCTTTTTCGGAAAGAGAGGTAGCTTTTGAACTGTCTTCCCCGGTGGGGACAAGGATAATAGCACAGACAACGACGATCGAACTGAAAGATTACATGGGATTTTTTAAGGCAAGAAAGATAGACGTGCCGGATCAGGCGGTATGTATGCTGCTTCCTGTAAAGGATATGGCGTATGCCGACGATATGCAGGGAAAAAGCGACAACGATGATTCGATGGAGCAGAGGACGATAATCGGCGAGGATGTGTCGGAGGTCGCGGATATCAGACAGTTCCGTCCGGCCGACAGGATGAGCAGGATACACTGGAAGCTCACTACCAAGATGGATGAGTTCATGGTAAAGGAGTTCGCTCTTGAATACGGAACCAAGACAACGCTCGTATTTGAGCTTACGAGCGCCAACGGTTATGAGAGATTAGACGCAGTCCTGAAAGCGGTATATGAATTTGCTCTCGCGCTCTGTGACATGGGTCGGGAATTCAATATAAGGTGGTTCGACTACAGGACGAACGAGCAGGTCAATGTAAAGATAGAGACTTCGGAAAATGTAGACGACTGCTTTGAAAAGATATACAGCTGTCCACTTTATGAGAATCGCCTATTTATGTATAATGTGCTCAAGGGAGAGGACGAGACGAGATTCTTATATGTGGCGCCGGAAGCTGACCTTATAAAGATTGAGCATGAGCAGATAGCGTCAAGGGAGGGGGTCAGTCTTTCGTGGGTATAGAAGGTAAGAGACGAAATGATAAGAGATCGGATAATGAAAATACGCAGGAAGAAAAAACAGCCGGCAGGCTGAAGAGAATATGGAGAGCGGTTTTCCGAAGGAAGAAACCACCGGTGACGGAGCTCGCGCTTGAAAGAGGGCTTTCTGTTAAGATTACGGGGGAAGAACCGGAAGAAAAGAAATTCAAGGGAGACAGCATATTAAGATATGTGCTGAACGGACTTCTGGTATTTATGCTCACATATTCCGCCATGGACTGTTTCTTAAGCTGCTTTGAGATCGTGTATTATAAGATCGTGGCGATAGTACCGCTTCTGATATTTTCCATGCTTTTTGCTATGATGTATATCAGCAAAAAGACAAAGAGGATAGGATATGTCGCGATACTGGTCGGCTTTACGACAATGACATTTACCTTAAGATGGGTGGTAAACAGCGGCTTCTCGCATATAATGAACGTCGTTATAGAATTTCTGGAAGCGGAGTTCAATCTTCCGCTTATTAAGAGGTATGCGGTATTTTACAGCGACACCGCCATGTCGGTGAGCGTCTGCGTGATAGTCATAGGATTTGTGGTGGCGATGCTTGCCAATATAGCCGTTTCGGAATATATGAATCCGCTGGCTGCGATAATCGTAACCTTCGGCATCGCCCAGCTTGGCATATATTTTGATAAAGCGCCGTCAAGGATATCGATGAGCATGTATATCGCTTCAATAGCATGCATAGCTATACTGAGGCTTGCAAGGCTAAACCTGACGGATAACAAGAGGGAAGAGTATTCATTTACAGAGAAAAAGGGGAAACGCAGGCTTAAGAATGTATTTTCGCCGCAGGCGGCCGCAAGGGCGGGACTGCAGCTTTGTGCTGTAGTGTTCGCGGCGGTATTTGTAATAGAACTGTTTACTCCGGAGAACTTTGTTGTGTTTTATAAAAAGACAGCGAAACGTTCCACCAACATCTATGTTAGGGAGTTCGCGTTGAACGGCTTTCGGATGTTCTTTAAAAACCAGGGAACGGGTGGCCTTAACGGAGGAAAACTCGGAGATGTGGATATAGTAAGGCTTGACTATGATACCGATCTTTATGCGACATTTGTCCCGATACAGACCGACAGGATATATCTGCGGGGGTATATCGGACGTGATTATACCGGAAAGAGCTGGGAAATAGACGAAGAAGAGGGCAGATTTGCATTTGAAAGAGTTAATCTTACGACAGACATCCTGCGTTCAAGATTCGAGCTTACGGATCACGGATACGCGAAGGCAAAAATGCGCATAACCAACGTTGACTTTGATCTGCTGGGTAATGGCGATGCCGGAAGATTTATTCTTGCGCCTTATTATACTGTTTATGAAAAAGACGGGATCTTCAATGTATCAAACGAAGCGGTCATAAGACCGAAAGGTTACAACAGAGAATATGAAGTTAACTACTATCCTTACTACAGGCTCGGAGCGGAGCTGCCGCTTGATTCTTATCTTAAGGATCAAGACGCGTCGGGAAAGTATATAGATGAAAAGACGCTAAGTGATTATGATAATTATGTCCACGCTTATTACCTTAAGGTCCCGAAGGGAAATGTCAAGGTCGTGAGGGACATCGTGACGGAGCAGGGATTTTCAAAAAATGATAAGGATATAGTAAAGAAACTGGCAGATTATTTCATGCACGATTTCAACTATACCTTAAGACCAGGTTCAACGCCGCAGGCATGGGACTATGTCAATTATTTTCTGCTGGAGAACAAGCAGGGCTACTGCGCGCACTTTGCTTCGGCGGCAGTACTTATCTTCAGGCAGATGGGAATACCGGCAAGATATGTGGAAGGTTATGTAATAGATGCCACGGATCTGATAGACGCGAGTGTTGTTGAAGATGAGAAAGCGAGCGACTGGATCGCGATAAACGGAATGCCGGATGACGAAGATGAGGATTCGCCGAGATGGAATCCTGATAAAATGAGAGTATTAAAGGTTGATGTCACGGACGCCAAGGCGCATGCGTGGGTTGAGATCTATATCGACGGTTTCGGCTGGGTGGTGGCGGATGTGACGCCGCCGAGAACTGAAGATGAAGATGATGCTCCGGGAGGACTCGGCAATCTATTTGCCAATATACTTGCCGGAAACGGCGGTGACAATACGGCGCTGGATAATGCGAGAACAGTCTTTTTAAATACATTCCAGATAGTGATGATAGCTGTAGCGGCAGTTGTCGTGGGCGCTGTGATATTCATTTTTGGAAGGATCGCGGTAATAAAGAGCAGGAGAAGAAAAAGGCTTGCTTCAAATAACAGGGACGCTATCGCGCAGGCGCTTGAATATATGGGACTGCTGCTTAGGGCAGGCGGGGAGAAAGCGGATAACGGAATTACGGTGGATGCGTATATACGCCGGTTTAACGAATACTGCGCTGCCCCTATGCTGAGCGAAGAGCTTAAGCAGCTTATAAAACTAACCGAAAAGATCCTGTATTCAAGAAACTTTACAGATGCGGACAAGGTACGTGAGGCAGGAGAAAAGCTGGGAATGCTTATCAGGGATTATAAGAAACAGATAAGATTCAGGGCAAAGCTGTGGTACTTTGTAAGATATGGGCTGTGAACAGTAACAAATAAAGAAATGGAGGAATAAAAAATGAAGACAAACGAGATACTTGTCAACACTCTCGGAGAGGGAATGGTATTCGCACTTGAAGAGTCGGAAAGAGCCGGATTTGAAAGCGGTCTGGATTCAAAGGAACAGCTGAGGCTGAGACTTCTTTCGGAAGAGCTTTTCGGAATGATGAAAAGCATAGTGGGCAATCTCGAGGCAATCTATTGGATCGAGTATGAAAACGGAAGATTTGACATTCACCTTAAAGCTGAGGTGGATCTTACCCAGGAGTCTTACGCACAGCTTCTGGAAGTATCATCTACGGGGAAAAACGCGGCGGTCAAAGGTTTTATGAATAAGATAAAGAACATGATCGCTGTAATGATGCTGCCGCAAAAGGACATACCGGATACTTCAATGTTGGGATATATGAGTCTCGGATGTCCGGGATACTATGCCGGAGCTTCTTCTTACGCATGGACAATGACTTCTTACAGATCGGGGCTCGATCAGGAGGGTAAAGATGCCGAGGAAGAAAAGGACGAGCTTGAAAGATCGATAGTAGCCAATATTGCGGATGATATAAAGGTTTCTATAGTAAATGATAAGGTTGAGATAGTGATATCAAAGACATTTAATTGAGTTGCCGGATGAGAGTTTTAAGATGAAAAATATCTTTGATAATATAGCACAGCTTTGCAGCTTTGTGATCAGAAACAGCACAGATGACACGGTATTCGTAAGATACAGCTGCATTTCGCCCGAGGCAAGAAACAGCTGCCTTATAAAGATCAGGGAAGCGCTTCCTGAGATCTTCATTACAGAGGACTGCGGCGGGGACCCGCGAGTTAACAAAACGTGCGAAGAAAGAGTGGATGAAGCGCGGGCGGATGAAAATATCCTCCGGTTGGGAAGCGATGACCTGACGGATGAGTTTTATAGATCCTTTGAAGCTTTCAGTAAAAGGATCTGCGGGGAGAAAGACATGTTTCTTATGATAACCCTTCTGCAGGTCCTTGACGAAGCGCTTGCGGGAATCCTTCTGGAGAAGATCGATGAATTCCAAAACGACAGCTTTTCGGTAGTCCTTAACACCAACAGAGAGACTACCGGCGTTGGACTGTTGCCCAGATGCTCGTGCATATGGGAGCGGAGCCACCGGCTTTCGCACAGCTATAACCGCCTGGATAATTTTCTGTTCAACATACTCCTGATGGAGAACAGCATATTGGGAGAGCTTATAGATAAGCATTATTTTCTGAAAAAAGAAACCTTCCCATCCTTTGCGGAAAACAGAAAACTGACAGTGGCGACTTCGCCGCTGTGCCTTGACAGACATTTTCATATGGAAGGTTATGAAAAGGACGGGGTGAGGTATTTCAGGGTTATTTATCCTGAAATGGACTATTCATCGGACAACGAGATAATATGGCGAAAGATCGTAAAAGCAGGCGAAGGACAGTGCGGCATCATAGTATTTCCCGAGCTTTTGGGAAATCCGCAGACGACGGATCATATCCGAAGAAAACTCAAAGAACTTGATGATGAAAGGCGCGCGCGGATGCCTTCGCTCATCATACTGCCGTCGGTCTGGGAAAAGAACAGGAATTATGTTACGGTGCTTGACCGAAGCGGAAATGTGATCTGCAGGCAGGATAAGCAGAATCCGTTCCGCGACGAACGCGACGGCGGCGCGTGGCTTGAAGGGATCAGAAGCAATCTGGTCGCAAATATATTCCATTATGAGGGGATCGGCAGGATAGCGATAATGATCTGTAAGGATTTCCTGACGACGAGCTACATGGAACAGCTGATGCGCTGCTTTAAGCTGACGCTCATCATAGTTCCGTCATTTTCGACAGGCTCCTATGATTTCCGCCAGTCTTTCGACGTATGCGCCCATGACGACTGCAACGTCGTCTGGATCAATTCCTGCGCGGCGATGGAGAAGGGCAAGGAAGCCAACTTTGAAAATATCGGATATGTACGCAAGCGCGTAGGCAGAAATGATGACGATTCCCAAAAGCTTTGTCCGATGCCGATATGCGAAGGCGCG
>CACZSY010000035.1 GCA_902783965.1 uncultured Lachnospiraceae bacterium | reverse complement strand
TGGGTTCAAGCCCAGTACCTGTCAGGATTGCGAAGCAATCCGTTTTATATGAGCAAGCAGCGAAGCGGATTGCGAATTGACTCATGGAAAGGAAAAGTTATTGTTATGCAGTAACAGGGAAAGAGATCATGCCGGGATTGGATAGACTTCAAAAAAGAAAAGAACAATATAGGAAATTATATGAGAAGCTTGGAAATATTAAGTCCAATGATAAGTATGCTGATGAGAAGAATGCGGTCAGGGAATCTTTCAACAGACTTAATGAGAAGATCAGCGAACTGACAGGCGCTGATGAGAATAAAGATAGAAAGCTCAATAAAGAGGAGCTCGATCAGATCACTTCACTCTACGAAGATACAATGAAGTCACTGCATGCTCTTAACAGTAAGATGGGAAAGAGATATCAGGAACTTGAGAAGATAGATGAGAGTGAAGAAGATGAGCTGACATCAAGTCAGAAGAAAGAATTTAAGTCTCTTAAAACTACTATGGATACATTTGATCTGATCACCAATACGGTAAGCAAGGATGTTGGTGCGTTCTATGTTGCTGCCAACAATAAGGATGGGATGTCAGTTCATGAGATCTATGAAAGCTCGCGCAAGTATTCGGGATATAAGGTTAAGGAAGGACAGCAGCTTTCAACGGATGCCGGTAATTCCAATGTAAGGACTGCCATTACTCTTATCGACAAAGACGGTTATGAAGTTGACGGTTATTTTACGCAGGATTCCAAGGCCGAAGCTGACGAGATAGCCGAACAGAGAAAAGTGTTTGAAGAAAACAAGAAAAGATTCGGTTCTGCTGCCAAAGGTTTCGATTTTGACAAGACCTTTGAAATATATGAGGATATTTCGGCCGGCAACGCTGAAGCGTACAGATCAATGATCGGGGGAGAATTGCTCGACTACAGTTATGAGAAGGGACTCAAGGAGCTTAAGGGGTATTTGCCTAAAGACAGCAACCACAATCTTGATAAGCTTTTAAATACTCCGGAAAAGTTCAGGGTATTTACAGAAATGATCACCGGCTACGCAAAGGTCAGCAACAGAATGGATATTTCCCGGTCAATAGGTATCAATACAATAGGTAACACCAACAGAAGAAACGCTGCTATGAGCGGTATGGCAAACCTGCTCGGCTGTAGTGATGTTATTGCGGAGTCACAGAATGTCAAGCTTGTCATTGACGGCAAACCGGTAAATGGAACTTTCATGAAGACGGCAAAGGGTATTGACATTCATAAAGTTGATCTTGATTCGAAGCTTATACAGCTTACTTCGGAATCAATTGAAAATCTGAATGTTAAGAAACAGGCTGCGGATCTGCAGGTGCTCGATTTTATCTGCGGTAATCCTGACAGACATATGGGAAACCTTACCTATATCTGCGAAAAAGATGAAAACGGAAAAATGCAGCTTAAAGGTATCCAGGGAATCGATAATGATTCATCCTTCGGAAGAAATGATTTTAAAAAAGTCGGACTTAGTTCGGTTCAGATCAATGACCTTAATGTTATAACGAAGAGTACTGCCGAAAAGATACTCAGCATGAATAAAGAGACTCTTGTTAACATGTTCTACGGATATGAGCTTGATGGCATGGAAATTGATAATATGGCCAAACGTCTTGAAGAGCTTCAGAAAAAGATCAAAGAAGATGACAAGGTATATGCCCAGGGTTATGGTAAAGGAACTCTTATCCCGAATAAGATCAAGATAGTTGACGATTCCGAACTTGATATGCTTTCGATAAGCAATGACCTTTCAGAAGGAAAAAGCAACATTTTTAAAAGATTAAATACACTTACCGATATTAAACAAAGTGTTGATATGGTTATGAGACATCATGTGAATGACTGCAAAAGTGCGGTCAGAAAGCTGACCAGTGAAGGTCTGACAGAGTTTACCGGTATTATGGATGATATCGCTTCGGACGATAAGATATTCCAAACCGGTTCGCCGCAGTATACAGCGATGAGAAAAAGCACAAAGGATGTTCTGGAAGCGATGAGAGCTTATACGGGACCTGATATGGTAAGAAAAGATTCTAAGGTCACTTATAATGAAAAACTTGCCAGGATGCAGAAGGATATAGATAAGGCGATAGAAGACTGCGAAAAATATAAGACATACAAGCATGAAAGAAATCAGAGGGATGGAAAACCTGATATCGATCCGAGACCTCATAAGCTTTCAAGATCCGAAAGAAGATGGAATAATGTAGAAAAGACTCTGGCATTTCTTAAAAAGCAGAAGGAAAAATTTAATAAAATAGAAAAAAGTTTTGAAAAATACAATGATGCCATGAGCAGAAAAGATAAGATAAAAGAAGACGGAATCAAGCGCAGTGATAAAGAATATGAGGAAAATTATCCTAAGAGGGCAAAAAAGAATGATATGATAAGGTATGATAATTACCGCAAGCGTTCTCAGTATGTAATTGTGGAAGAGGCGATCAAGCTTAAGGAGGCGATACAGTTTAAAGATCCTGCAGCACAGGCAATACATCAGCTGCAGTATAATATAAAACTTGGATATGCGATGCAGGCATTAAAACCTGAAGACAGGCAGACATTGAGAAATAATGTTGAAAATCTTACGGGTATGAAGATCGAATTGAACGACGAACAGCTTTTTAAAAGAGCAGTCGCTTCAAAACTTGTTGATGAAAAAATAAGACTTATGTCAAAGCAGAGCAAAGGTTCACTGAATCCGACTG
>CACZSY010000034.1 GCA_902783965.1 uncultured Lachnospiraceae bacterium | reverse complement strand
GGTCGAGAAGCCCGCAAGGCTTATGATAATACTCGGTCTCTGCCGTAAAGCCTGCTTTTGCAAGAGTAATTTCTGAAATCCTGTCATTATTAAAGAGACCATTGACTATGCTTCCTATCACGATCTCGAACGAAGCGGATGAAGACAGACCGGCTCCCATAGGAATATCGGAAGATATGTAAGCGTTAAATCCGCCGGTCTTAATACTGTCTCCTCTGGAAAAAAAATCATACGGATCACTCTTCATTAAAGAATAGACAACACCTTTGATAAGTGAAAGAGTTGTTCCGTATTCTTTTTCGACGGGATCGGAAATTTTATCGAGATCCACGATATAAGGCTTGCTCTTGCCGGAAACTATGACGATCTTTCTGTCGTTTCGTTTTGTCGCGAATGCAATGGTATCGCAGTTAACGCCGCAGGAGATCACATCTCCTGCCTGATGATCAGTGTGATTGCCGATGATCTCGCATCTGCCCGGAGCGGAGAAGACGGAAATGCCGCCGGAAAAACCGAAGATTTTTTCATACATCGAAAGAGCGTTAAGATAGCGATCTCTCTCATATTCAAAAAGAGATGAGTCTTTATATACTTTTATTACAAATTTGTAGAAATCTTCGGATTCAATATAAGCTTTAAGTTCATTTGATGTCATGGCAGTTTCCTCCTGTAATTTGTTTTTTTAATCATCTGTTTTACCCTTTTGACCCTGTTATCATCTTATCACAAGCATGATAATGTATCCAGCATTTTTGTACCGGATAATACAGAACTTAATACGGCTTCAGGAAATTTTTTGAACATAATTGCAACTTATAGTTTTTAATGGTATAATTCTGTTTTGCAATATATCCGCGAAATATGTCGAAAGGAGAGATCGTCTTGGAATTTAAAAGCCGTATGAAGAAATTTTTTAAGTCTTTTTTCATCACTTGGCTGCTTATAATGATCATATGCATACCGTATCTTGTTATGAATTCATATGTCATGAGTCTTTCGGACGGTCTTCTGATCAAAGATCTCGACCCTTCGGTTCCGGACAGTTTTACTTACTGCTGGACGATTTTTTTCGCGTCATTCTGTATCCTGTTCAATAATAAGATCGGACATGCAATATACTGGATAGTTAATCTGTTATGGATATTCATATTCGTTGTTCAATCGGTTTATTATCCTTTGACAAAAATATATTTTGGGTTTTCGCTTCTTCAGATGGCATCGGAAGGAAGCTCCTACGCGATTGACGTTATAAAAAACGCGCCTTCGATCGTATGGATACTTACCGTTTCTTTTCTGGCTTATATTACCGCAGTCTTTTTTCTGCTGCTTAAAAGATTTGAAAAGAAAAGCCTTCTTTGTTATTCGGGATCATGGTCGGACAGAGCGGCATTTGTTATCGTTATCTGCTTGATCACGTTTGTTGGAAGAAAAATTGCAATAGCCGATATCGGTGAATATAACGAGACTCTTGAATGGAATAATTTCAAAAATCCGAGAAATGTCTATGAAAGCTTTGCGGACAGCAATAAGAGTATGAGGATATCCGGGCTTTTTGAATACACCTTAAGGGATTTTTATTTTACATTTTTAAAAGGCGACGGAAAGCTGTCAGATGATGATGAGACATTTCTTGAAAAAGTATTTGAAGAAAAAAAAGCCGAAAAAAATGACTATACCGGACGGTATAAAGGTAAGAACGTGATCTTTCTTCAGCTTGAAGGCATTGACAGCTGGCTTCTGACTAAAGAGACAATGCCTAACCTTTATTCATTATATGAAAGTTCGATCTGTTTCAAAGAGCATTATTCGATGTACACCGGAGGCGGTTCCACTTTTAATTCGGAATTCGCGGTAAATACGGGATTTACAACTCCGTTCAGCTATAACTGCAACGTCTATACTTTAAGCAGCAATTCATTTCCGTATACAATGCCGAGGATGTTCAGAAAACAGGGGTACAGGGTCAACGCTTTCCATATGAACAGCAAAGAATTTTATTCAAGAGGAGTTAATTACAGGGCGTGGGGTTATGACAATTATAACGGACTTGCCGATCAGGGGGAACTTGATGAACTTCAGTATGAGCTTGACAGGGAACTTATCCTCAATGAAGAGTTTTATAACAAAATGTTTAAGGGCAAGGAACCGTTTGTTCATTACATTATAACCTATACTCCTCATACGCCGTTTACCGCATCGAAAAAACTCGGAAAACTGGTTGCCGAAAATTATTACGGTGAAGGAAATGTTCCCGAGGATCTTGATGAAGAAGCTGTCGTAAGACTTATGGCAGGAGAGACCGACTACATGATAGGGCTTCTCATACAGGCGCTTAAAGATAACGGACTATATGATGATACTATTATAGTTGCTTATGCGGATCATTATCTTTATACGATAAAAGACAGGAGCGTTCTGGATAAATATAAGGAAAATACGGCGGACAACAGGATCAACAACACTCCTTTCTTTATATGGAGCAGCGATATGGAAGAGCAGACTGAAATTAAGAGCGTTACGATGCAGTTTGATATACTTCCGACGGTATTTAACCTTTGCGGCATTGATTATAAACCGTCATATTATCTGGGAAGCGATGCGCTTTCCCCATACAGGACAGGCGTTGCGGTATTTTATGACTATTCATATTATGACGGCAAAACATATGAAACTATTGATATTTCCGATGAGCCCAATACGGCTGCCGAGATAAAAGCTTCGGATATGATCAAGAAAAATGATCTGACACTTAAATATGACTATTTCAGACATATGAAATGATCTGAGCCAAGAACGACGGATACATTCTTGAGCAGAAAGGTAGAAAAATGGATATTGCGCATCTTTTAGGACTTCTATACAATAAATCATATTTCATATATACATTTTTAGGCTTGTTTCTTTCTATATTAAGTTTCCATGAGCCATATTATCAGCTCATAGGTCTTTTCTTTACAAGGAAGTTTCCGCCGGCAAAAAACTACCATAAGTATGCCGTACTTATTCCGGGAAGAAATGAAGAAAAGGTTATAGGCAATCTTATCAAGAGCATCAAAGCGCAGGATTATCCGCAGGAATACCTGACGATATTTGTCTGCGCCGATAACTGTACGGACAACACAGCCGCTGTCGCAAGAGAGAACGGGGCGGTAGTATATGAACATTTTAATCCCGATGAAAGAACCAAAGGCTTTGCCGTAAAATACCTTTTCGAGCAGATACAGAAGGATTACGGCATAGAAAGCTTTGAAGGCTATTTTATGTTCGATGCGGACAACCTTTTAAAGAAAGACTACATATCAAGAATGAATGATTCCTTCGATGCCGGTGAAAAGATCATTACTTCCTACAGGAATACAAAGAACTGGAGTGAAAGCTGGGTTGTTTCTTTATACGGACTTCACTGGTTAAGATCTATCCGTTTCAGACACAGAACAAGATCATTTCTGCACCTTGCCACCAATATCCAGGGAACAGGTTTTTTATTTACCAATGAGATCGTAAGAAACGGCTGGAAATATACGTCGCTTACGGAAGACAGATCGCTTACGGCTGACTGCGTAGTTAACGGATATGAGATATCGTTTAATTATGATGCGATATTTTATGATGAACAGCCTACAAGCATTAAAGTCGCTTTGACTCAGAGACTTCGCTGGGCAAAGGGACATCTGCAGGCGTTCGCTGAATCCGGCTGGGGACTATTTATCAATATATTCTGGAATAAGAATACGAAGCATTATCCGGAAGATAAATGGTATCACTATGTCTGGCGCGTGATAAGACACAGATTTATGGCTTTTGATACATTCGCACAGCTTCTTCCGAGACAGATAGTGGTCACTTTCAAATGGATGGTCTGGACATGGCTCCTCCATTCTTTCTATGTGTATAATGTGGGTGGTAAATATAATCTTTTCAAGAACAGCACCAATCTGTCGAAGATAATACACTGGTTTACCGGAGACGTGGTAGTAAATCTTTCACCGGGCTTAAAGGGACTCGGACTGTGTCTCATCATTTCCATATGGATGAGGCTTTATTACAGGCTTGGACTGTATGCGTCGAAACTATGGATAGGAGCTTATCTTTTCATAATAGAAAGAAAGAGGATAATGAAGATAAGCTTTAAGAGAAAAGTGTTATATGTTCTTTTGTTCCCGCTGTATGATGTTATTGAAAAATATGTCAAGATCATCGCGCTCTTCAAACATGTTGAGTGGAAGCCGATACCGCATGACAGCAAGGTGACGATAGATGATATCTCGCATGAGTGAGCAAAGGTGATAATACATATTGAGCTTTGATGATATAATTTTTTGTCCGTCCTTTTGCACAAAAAAACAGTAGGCTTTTGGGAGTAAGAAATGCTGTATGATAAAGACATTCGCGAACCTTTATTTGAATATTTTGAAAACAGATTCGGAAAGATAAGGATATTTGAAGAAAAGATCATCGGACATTCAAGGGCAGACGCTTTTTTCGTGTTGGAAGACAGGATATGCGGGGTTGAGATCAAGAGTGATGCTGATTCTTATGAACGCTTAAAGCTCCAGATCGAATACTATGACATGTATTTTGATGAGAACTATCTTGTGGTAGGCTCAAGTCACGCGAAAAGCTCGATAAAACACGTGCCGCCGTACTGGGGAATAATCTCGGTGGAAGAACAGGAAAACACAGTTGACTTTTATATCGTAAAAGAGCCGGAGAATAATCCCAATATGGATTGGAATAAGAAGATATCAATACTCTGGCGGCCGGAACTTAAACATATTCAGGAATTAAATAATATGCCCAAATACGCTGAAAAGAGCAAGACTTTCGTCTGTGAGAAAATACTTGCGATGATCGACAGAAATCTTTTGGCAAAACAGGTATCGGATGAACTTTTTGAGAGGGATTATGAAAAGATCAGGGATGTTATCAATGAGTACAGGCTAAGCATAGGGAAGAAAAAAAGAAGACGAAGGAAACGGGCGAAATCCGGACGGTCTAAAAAGTGTTAACTTTACATATAGAGTGATTAAATAAACCGGAGGTTTTTTATGAAAAAACGTATATTGAGATTTTTCCTGCTGATATGCATCTTTTCGTTTATGCTGTCAGGCTGTGAAGCAGTTTCTGATCTGCTTGAAGACGCGGGACTTAAAGAGAGCTCCGTAAAGAGCAGAGATAAAGATGATGAGGACAATAATGATGAGGACAAGAGGGATGGTTCCGGTTTAAATACGCCTTTTCCTTATGAAAATGAAGATACTACTCCAAAACCTGAGATAACAGATTCTCTCAAGCCGGTAGCAACAGCAACTCCCGAACCGACAAAGTCAAGAGATGAGCGTCTTTATGAAGAAGCTTGTTCTCTGATAGAGAATTTTGAAAACAGAT
>CACZSY010000033.1 GCA_902783965.1 uncultured Lachnospiraceae bacterium | reverse complement strand
GGGGTGCACCCGGCAAAGCCGTAAATTTTCCTCGCATCCCCCGTGTGCATAACATTGGCTGCCGCCTTTGCCGAACGGCAGGCTTCACACCTTCAACGTTATTTCAGCTTAAGCTTAACCTGCTTCTGAAAGAATGCCGCTCCATAGCATATTATCTCCTCATATCCTTTCAGACCTTCGGCATACTTCTCCTTAACAATCTGTTGGATGGCTTCATTGCAATCCTTATCCATATCGGATTCTTTATCAGATTTTTTAGCCTCGATAATGATTGCGCGTCTGTTCTTCCTGTCCTTAAGCAGAATATCAGGTCTTCCAAGTCCTTTTTCTTTGTTGGAATCCACGCTGTACCCTCTTCCGACAAATACTCCGGCAAGAAAAGCATGATAGTAATCTTCATGATAATCATTGTAGCTTATAGTATCCCAAAGAAGTCCCGATATGATCTCCGTGGCACGATCTTCATCCTTCTCCCATAGAGTATCGAGCAGTTCTTTTACCGTATCATTGCTTATTTTATCCGTGAAAAAACGAACTACGGTATCTTCAAAGATTGAAGAAATCTCTCTGTTAGGGATTTTTAATGAAACCGTTTCCCCGTCTTCCCCAGCATCAGCTTTCGTTATATATCCTGTCATCAGAAGTACGCTCCATAGGTTATCCTCCGTGGAGTGCAATGTATCATAGGTCAATCCATCAGAAATCGTCTGTATGATAGTCCCGCCGTTCAGCAACGCCTCAAATTTGTCAGAAACATCAAAATCTGTGCGTTTTACAAAAGTCAACAAAATACCATTGTGACTCGTATTCTTCCAGTAGTTTTTCGGTCTGGCAGTCCTTTTATATCTTAGTAAAGAAATATGATTTATTACATCCCAAGGGCAATACACATAGCTGTTACCAAAGATATAGCCATCATACCAGTCTTTGATCTCAGCAGCAGCTTCGCTTCTGTCCGCCGCTGCAAGCATTGTTTCGACTTCCTTTTCCAGAAAACCAAAATATCTGCTGAATCTTTCATCCAGCACCGAAAACGATGCAAAATTATTAGTTCCGGTAAAAATGCTCTCTTTAGCTATTCGCAGACATCCTGTGACCACAGCAAACTTCAAGAACTCATTATCTTTAAGGGATGTACTCATAATCCCCTTGATCACATCCAGCATCTTGGAATAATATTGATTTTTTGCAGTATCTTTTTCACTTGCTTTTGCCAACGGCACATCATATTCATCTATAAGCAGAACAACCTGCTTGCCGTATACGGTATAAAGCATACGCATCATGGTTTTTATAGAATTCTTTACGTCAGAATCTCTCCCTGATTCAGACTTCAATCTAAGAAATGCTTTTTTATCATCATCATCCACCTTATCAACATCCAATTTACTTGAAAAGTCCTTACACACTTCCGCCAGTCGGGTTTTTAGCATATCATATGCCCCGTTAAAATCTTCAGCTTCAACATCCTTAAAAGAAATAAACAACACCGGATACTGATTCATCCACTCCTTACAGAATGTCTTATGCTTCGAAATATCAAGATTATCAAAAAGACTCTTGCTATCCTTCCTGATATTGAAAAAATTCTCCATCATGCTCATCATCAAAGTTTTTCCAAATCGCCTTGGTCTGGTAAAGAGCGTAACTTTATTATTCGTATCATGCACAAGCTCATATATGATCTCGGTCTTATCCACATAATATGCATTTTCTTTACGAAGAGCCGCAAAGTCCGTTTCTCCAACACTTACTGTAAAAGACATATGCCGCCTCCTTCTTAAAACTTAAGATTTATCTTAAATATCCAAAAATATGAGAAAGAAGCCATTTTTTTGAAGAAAAATGTGCAAATTTCAAATGTTTTTGTAGGATTTCGAGAACATGTAGTACAAGAAATCCGTCATCAATACTTAATACTAACTATATTATCATATACCCGTTAATTTTTCAATGAACCGCTGACCGTCCCTAAAAACTCCCTACTTCGCCGCTCTCTTTTTATAGATCACTATCGAAAAGATCAGCGCTATAACAACAGCCGCCGCCGTGATCATGCAATAAACCACGCAAAAATATGTTATGACATTACTCTTTCCATAATCTTTAAAAATATCATACACACCGGTAACCTTTATCTCATAATCATGACCGTCAGCCGCATGTACCGTCTTTGTCACCTTGGCATCAGGCGTAACATTTTCAATTCTTCCCTTATAATATTCCGTTTTTTCCAGATAACCGTTTAATCCCGTTAATGATGTTGAAAAAAGACTGAATTTATCCGAAACCTTCTCTTCACTGATATAATCCCAGTCTGTATACTCATTTTTATCCGCAACATCAATACTGTCATTTTTCGAAGTCTTATATTCCGCCTTTTGTGTTCCGTCAGCAGCTTCTTTAAATCCCGTAAATTCTTCGGTTACATAAGCGATCTTACAAGGCACAAATTCATGTCCTTTCACAAATATTCCGCCTTCGAACACAATATCCAAAGTGTTGTCTTCCGCTTCGTTATTTTCGCTTTTTTCATCAATATCAGCCTTCCATTCCATCAGCTTTTTCATGGTTTTGGAAGACGGCTTGTAAGAATAAAGGCTGTATCTTCTCTCTGTTCCGTCATCTTCGGTTCTTACCGCGTATGACGGGTTCTTTGTTCCGGCTTCGTCCCACAGCGCAAGAAGTACAGGAATATTTCCAGTCGCTCCTATATCTTTATTATCCGTCACGTCCTTTAACGAGAACGCCTGTGCATATATGTAACTGCTATTATTATCCAACAAGCCGTTGGTTGCAAGGAAATCTCTGATCCCATTTGCCATCTTAAAAAAATAATTGCCGCTTTCAAGCTCATTATACGCGCCAAACCATTTGTCATTGTAGTTGTTCGAGTATAAATTCATGAACCACGACAGCTTATTATATAATTCATCCTTGTCTGTGCCCCCCGCGTCAGTAAAAATTTCGACCTGCTTTTCAACTGCATCTCCGTATCTTTCAAGAGAGAGTTCCATGGTTCCTTTAACGCCCTTCTTATAGCCGTTGTTCAGGATAAATGTCACAGCGATACAGAGCGCCAAAGATGCCGCCATTCCTATAAGTATTGCTTTTCCTATTACTTTTCCCATCTTTTTTCCTTCCTTGAGAGCCACGGCATTGATATTTCGCTTCGCGAAGCTGTGACCTTCGTAGTGTAAAGTTTCCATAGAAAACTTTACACTACCGTATTTTGAAAATATGTTAAGAGTAAATGATATTTCTACCTCTCGATAAAAGAATCTTAGCATACATTTTTTGTCTTTGCCTTAAAAAAGATTAAAACATTTATTTTATTCTACCTCACATTATTGACACTCCTTCGCCCTCGTAAAACATTCAGATCATATATAGATTAGGACAGTTTATAGATTTATATGTTAGATGTCGGGTTGTTGGCTGCAAAAGGTATTGAATTTAAATGTTCCACTATATTTATTTTCGGAGTATGCAGACGGGATAGAATAAAATGGAATCCGGTCTTCGCGCATAATCAAACAGGAGTGGTATTCCCACTCCTGCTCGATTTATTCTGTTCTCAGTGCCACTACCGGATCCTTCTTCGCCGCGCTTCTTGAAGGTATGATTCCCGCAATAAGCGTGAGCATCATGCTTATTATTATGAGTATGATTCCGACAACCGGCGGAAGGGATGCGCTTAAGTTGTGGATATCCGTTACCTTATGAAGGATTATATTTATCGGTATGCAGAAAAGGTAGGTTACGATAACGCCCAGCGCTCCCGAAGTAAATCCGATGATAACCGTCTCCGCATTGAACATTCTCGATACATTCTTCTTTGATGCGCCGATCGCGCGCAGGATACCGATCTCCTTGGTTCTCTCCTGTACCGAGATGAGGGTGATAACGCCGATCATTATCGAAGATACGATGAGCGATACCGCTACAAATGATATCAGCACATATGTTATCGCATTGATTATCGTCGTGATCGACGACATCATCAGTCCCACATAATCCGTATACTGGATCTGCTGCAGCTCATCAACCGAATCATTGTAATCAGATATCACTTCTTCAATTACGTCCTTATCTTCAAATGATGCCGCATACAGATTGATCATTGAAGGAATATCTTCATCTACGCAGCCTAAGGTCTTAAGGTTGCCCTTGTAGGTATTGCTTGAAAATTCAAGCACGTTCTCATAGAACTTTGCGCACTGCGCATCGGTAAATCCGTTTACTGTCTCGTCAAGTATTACCGCAAGCTCCGCGGCTGTCTTTGTCGCAAATTCTTTCTCTATCTCGGCAGCGTAATTGGCCCTGTACTGCTCCGTCATCATCTGCTCGAACATCTTTTTCAGTTCGTCATCGGAAAGCTTTGAAAGATATCCTCTGATCTGTTCCGGATCAACACCCATTGTCGTACCGATACCCGAAAGCATCGCGTCTTCCATATCCTTTCTGTTCATGGAAGAGAGCATCTGAGTTACATATTCATTTACCTGCTCGTCTGTAGGAATAGACATTATTGTCTTATAGGCCTTCGCTTTTCCGCTCTCGGTAAGTCCTCCGATATAATCCCTGAAAAGCTTTGCCTTGGCTTTCTCGTCAAGTCCCTCGCCATTATCCTTAAATGGAAGTCCTGTGAAAATATCCTTGTTCGCGTCCGCAAGCTGCGCCTTTACAACATCCGCTTTTTTGGTATTGTTGATGATAAACTGTGTCAGCTTATAAGTATAGCCGATAGAACCTTTCTCATTGGAAGCTATGGCGTCTTTGTCAGGTCTGGCTATTCCGACAACCTTAAGCCTCAACCCGTTGTCATAAAGATAGGTAAGTCCGGTATCGGACTCTCTCAGATCAGTGTAGGTGTCTGTTTTTTCATCATATTTGAAGCATGCGGAATTGAGCACGCAGACATATTCCTGATCGCAGATCTCCTCATAACTCCATTTTTTATCTTTGTAGGTTACTTCCTTCTGCTTGAAAGCAGCTTCCATAACGGCGTTTATCTCTTCCTCGGTCTTGAGTCCGAGTGCATAGAGTGTAAGGTCATCAAGTTCATTGTTCTGGTCTAAGAAAAGGATTATCTCATCATAGCTTTCCGGCCATCTTCCGTAAGCAAGCTCATACTGTTTCTTTGCGACATCATTTATAAGCTCGCCGTCCTTGCCGGCTACGATCTCACGCCACATTTCCATGTTCGTTGTCATCATGGAACCCATGCTGTCTTCACTCATCTGCATCATAGCCGACATGTCTGTTCCAAGATAATCCTTAAGTATTCCTCTCATCAGCGCTCTTGTATCTGATCTTATTATGCTGCCGTCCAGACTCTTGGTATAGATCATCAGATCATAATTGTAACCGTACTGCACGCCCGAAAGAGCCTTCGCGAGCTTTGATTCGCTGTTATTTTTCTCTTTCTCGATATATTTCTTGAAAGCGCCGAGATCATTTTCTTTTATCTGCTCCTTGCTCATGGCATTGAGCATATCATACATCATCTGCTTCTGGTAAACGGCGTCATTATCATGCGCGTACTTAGACTGCGCATTATTCGTAAATACAGCGATCAGCGCGCTCGTATCCATGTGCTGCGATTCTATCGTAAGCGGATAAGACGAAAGCGTCTCCTCCTGAACCGTATCTATATAGGTTGTCGTACCGTTTGAAACCGCATAGATGAGCGCGATCCCTATGATACCGATCGAACCGGCAAATGAGGTAAGGATCGTTCTTCCCTTCTTGGTAAAAAGGTTCTTAAGGGACAGTCCGAAGGAAGTGGCAAATGACATCGAAGGCTTCTTCTCTTTCTTGCCCGCCGCCTTAAATGCCTCAACGCTTCTTTCATCTTCTTCCCTTAAAGCCTTCTCCTCTTCTTCGGAAAGCGGCGCCGAATCCGAAAGGATATTTCCGTCAAGCATCCTGACTATCCTCGTCGAATAGGTATTGGCAAGGTCAGGATTGTGGGTAACCATGATAACAAGGCGTTCCTTGGATATTTCCTTAAGTATCTCCATGACCTGAACGCTGGTCTCGGTATCAAGCGCTCCTGTCGGCTCATCAGCAAGGATGATATCAGGATTGTTGACTACCGCTCTTGCGATCGCAACTCTCTGGCACTGTCCGCCGGACATCTCGCTCGGTCTCTTCTTAAGCTGGTCTCCCAGGCCAACCATCTCAAGCGCCTCTATCGCCCTCTTCCTTCTCTCAGTCTTCGAAACTCCCGAAAGCGTCAGGGCAAGCTCAACATTCTGCAGTACCGACTGGTGCGGTATAAGATTGTAACTCTGGAACACAAATCCTATCGCATGATTTCTGTACGCATCCCAATCCCTGTCTTTGTACTCCTTGGTAGACCTTCCGTCGATCACCAGGTCACCTTCCGTGTACTGGTCAAGACCACCGATGATATTGAGCATCGTAGTCTTACCGCAGCCGCTCGGTCCTAAGATGGAAACGAATTCATTCTTCCTAAACTTCAGACTCACGCCTTTTAACGCATGGATATCTTCCCCGCCGGCGTGGTAAATCTTAGTGATATTTTTTAATTCAAGCATAAATTACCTCTGATCTGTTATAAATTGGGATAAAGTTGCTGTATCCTTGAACTATTATTATATCAAATTTTGGGAATGTGGCAACTCATTATAAAAGAATTAATCAGATTTTTAGAAAATAATCCACTGATGTCCTGCGCAAAAAGCATCGCTAAAGTCCGCCGCGAAAGTGCTTGATGTGTCAAGCGTTTTTGAAAATGTCCCAAAATTTTTTAATTATTAGCCCCGACTTTATAGCTGGGGCTTTTACATTTCTCTACATCTTG
>CACZSY010000032.1 GCA_902783965.1 uncultured Lachnospiraceae bacterium | reverse complement strand
TGTCTATAAGGAAATACTCCTGTTCCGGTCCTACCGAACATGTAACCCTTGTCACATCATCATGCCCGAACAGTCTGCAGATCCTTACGGCCTCTTTGCTTATCGCTTCCATGGAACGAAGAAGCGGCGTCTTCTTGTCAAGCGCTTCACCGGTATATGAGCAGAATGCTGTCGGAATACAGAGAATAACTCCCGCTGCGTCTTCATTTAAAAATGCAGGTGATGTACAGTCCCATGCTGTATATCCTCTCGCCTCGAAGGTGGCTCTCATTCCTCCTGACGGGAACGAAGAAGCATCAGCTTCGCCCTTAATGAGCTCTTTACCGGAAAATTCGCATATAACCTTTCCGTCCGCAGTCGGACTTATAAATGAATCATGTTTTTCTGCGGTCACGCCCGTCATCGGCTGGAACCAGTGTGTATAATGAGTTGCTCCTCTTTCCATAGCCCATTCTTTCATCGCATGCGCAACTATTCCCGCGATGCTCGGATCAAGGTCTTCACCGTTTTGAATGGTCTTTTTCAGCTGCTCATAAACCTTCTTCGGAAGCTTTTCAGCCATCACGGCATCATTAAAGACATCTTTCGCAAATACCTTCTCTATTACGTTATTTCCCATATAATTTATCCTTCTTTATCTGTTCTATATAGTGTTCTATTCACGGTATCGCCGGATAATTCAAAAAATCCTGAAACCGTAACCATATCTTATACTATTCCTTAACACTATTCAAGTCCTCATTTTTAGTCACATGAAGATTAACATCCAGCTGTTCGAACGGAATAGAGATATTTCTGTTGTCGAATTCCGCTTTGATGATCCTTTGCAGATCCCAGAATACCGTCCAGTAATTTTCTGTCTTTGTCCAGACTTTAAAACCGATATTAATAGAACTTGAATCAAATTTGTCGATAACAATAAGCGGCTGATGCGCGTCGTCTTTCAATACCAGGTCGCTATTGTCGGCTATAAGATTTAAGACTGTTCTTACTCTTTCAAAATCATCCTTATATTCCATCGGAACCGTAAGATCCACTCTTCTTACTCCATATGCGGTATAATTCTGAATGCTTGCGCTGGTGATAGAACCGTTAGGGATCACCACAACTTTGTTATCAAGAGTAGTGAGCCTTGTATAGAAAACATCTATATTGGTTACCTTTCCTTCGTTTCCGCCTGTTGCTATGTAATCGCCTACCTTGAAAGGCTTCATCACAAGAATGAGCACGCCGCCCGCAAAGTTGGCAAGTGCGCCCTGTAATGCAAGACCGATGGCAAGACCTGCGGAACCGACCAGCGCTACAAGAGAGCTCGTAGGAAGTCCGAGATATCCAACGATCATTGTGATAAGGAGCAGGTAAAGGCAGACGCTGCAAAGCTTTGTGAGGAACTGCACAACGCCTTTTTCAAGTTTGGATCTCATCAGCGCTTTATTGACCAGGTTTACTACCCAGCTGATCACTTTCTTTCCAACCACATAAATGATAAGCGCAACAATGATCATTCGCGCAAATGAGATCAGCTTCGGAAGCATATCTTCGAGCATCTGCTGTGCCTTGGATATCTCTTCTTTAGCCTCATCTGCTGTCTGAGATACGGATTCTGCTATATCCGCATCAAGAAATACGGGACTGAAAAAATCAATATTCATAGTTCAACCTCCATTCTGTTTCCTGTATTTTCATAAAGGTATAAACAGCCTTTACATGCAGGCAGGACAAGTAAGTTTACCCTTTTGCCCCTTGTTATCATATTAAAATCGGGTAGGAGGAAAAATTACCCCCGCCGACTGTTTTTCGACTGTTACCTTTTTATCATATTAAAATCGGGTAGGAGGAAAAATGTTCTTTTCCTCTTACCCGCATATTAAAGAGCTGTTTTTAATTTACTTTTTTTCCGTCTTCTTAGAAGCGTTCTTTCTCGGAGCCCTTGGCTTTTTTGCAGGCTTTTTATCCGCAGGCTTTACATCTTCTGTTTTCACATCTTCAACCTTTGCTTCCGGCGCACTGCCTTCCGGCTTTACACCGCAGGCTTCAGATGCTTCAGCCTTTGATCCGCATTCTTCAGGCTCTTCTTCTTTCTTTTTCGCGATATTTGCTATCGGAGTATATTCAAATACACTTACAGCCATCGGACCAACGGTAACGCTTAACGAATACTCTCTTCCGTAGCAAGGTTCTTTCTTGGAATTCTTTACTCTCTTATTGACATTTCCGCTGCCGCCGAATTCCACGCTGTCGGAATTGAATATCTCTCTGTATCTTCCCCTGAAAGGAACGCCTATAACATAATCTTCATAAGTTACCGGAGTGAAGTTTACAACCACAACGATCATATCTTCTTCTTTCTCACCGTTTCTGATGAAAGAAAGTATTGATCTTGAAGTATCATTATCATTTATCCATTCAAAGCCCTTAGTGTCGAAATCAAGACTGTAGAGACCCGGATGAGTCTTATATACTTCGTTGAGCGTGCTCACCAT
>CACZSY010000031.1 GCA_902783965.1 uncultured Lachnospiraceae bacterium | reverse complement strand
TCTGCAGTAACCCAATCTTTACACTCTGCAGTAACCCCATCGTTACTTTTCGCATCGCAGCATTATCATGGACAAGACAGCAAGTCCGGCTGTCTCGGTGCGAAGTATCCTGTGTCCAAGGCTTATTACTTTCCCTCCGGCCGCCTTTATGAGTTCGATCTCACTTTCTTCAAAGCCGCCCTCCGGACCTATAAATATTCCGATTCTTTCATATGTATCTATATCTGACAAAATTTCTTTGGTATACTCCATGCCCTTCGCATTTTCATAAGGTACGAGAATGATATCGCATTCTTTCCCGGCGTCCTCTATGGCTTTTTCAAGCTCCATGATATTTTCAACTTTCGGGATCACACCTCTTTTGGACTGCTTCGCGGCACTCTCGCATATTCCCTGATATCTCTTTATACGGCTTTCTTCTTTCGAAGGATCTTTGATCTTAACTATCGTTCTCGCCATATTGACAGGTATTATCCTTGCCGCTCCGAGCTCGACGCTTTTTTGTACGATAAACTCAAACTTGTCTTTTTTCGGAAGTCCCTGATAAAGGCTTATCCTGTTGAAAAGTTCTCCCATGCTCGGTCTTTTCTCAGATATCGCAAGGCTGATGCTTTCCTTTTCCCGTCCTGTTATTATACACTCAAAATCCGTTCCCTGTCCATCACAAATGATAACATGTTCTCCGGTCTCAAGTCTTAAGACATTCTTTATATGATTGACATCCTCGCCATAAAGCCGGGCTGTTCCGTTTTCTTCGTCGATATTCTCTTTTTGCGCATAAAACAGATACATATTTCCCTCTTTTCCGATAAGCCAAACGGCATCAACTCCCGCACCGTTCTACAACTAAATGATGCGTGGTCTTGCCGCAAATCCGACCCAGTCGCCCATGTGTCTTTCCTTGATGATCTCAAATCCGTTCTCATCAAGTTTTTCCTTTACCTTATCAGCCATATCCTCGATTATTCCCGAACAGATGAATATTCCGTCCGGCTTTAAAAGCGGTCCGACCTTTCCCGAAAGAGGCATTATAACATCGGCAAGTATGTTGGCGACCACTATATCATATTTTTCTTCTCCGATCTTTGCCGCGAATTCCTCATCGGTTATTATATTTCCAAATTCTATGGAATAACTATCTTCCGGTATGTTATTCCTGTCCATGTTTTCTTTGGCCGCGGTAATGGCGTGCCTGTCTATATCGGTCATCACAGCTTTCCCACCGCAAAGCTTAATTCCTATTATCGAAAGGATACCGCTTCCGCAGCCTACGTCGAGTATCCTCATGCCGTCTTTAAGATATTCTTCCAGCATAAGTATAGGAAGCTTCGTCGTCTCATGCGAACCTGTTCCAAAAGAAATGCCCGGATCCATCTCGACAACTATATCGTCTTCTTTAACTCTTATATCCGAGCCGGCGGATTCTTCGGCGGCCGTTCCCGTTCTGCTGTTTCCTTCGGCGTTCGTTCCCGTTCCGCTGTTTCCTTCGGCGTTCGTTTCGCCGCTTCCTGCTGCTTCAAACTCGATCCACGCCGGTTTTATCACGATCCGGTCGCTTATTCTGAACGGCTTGAAAAACTTCTTCCAGTTGTTGATCCAGTCCTCATCTTTGGTATCGGTTATCACTATGCTGCAGTCTCCGATATCAACAAATCCTCTGAGTTCCTTAAGTCCTTCTTCCACCTTTTTCATAAGCCCGGCAAATTCCCTGTGGTTTTCAACCGCATTACCGTAATCTTTTCCGTCTTCCGGATTTTCCGAAAGTATGTTCACATAGAAACTTACCTTAGCGCTGCCGTCATCTTCTTCGGCTTCCGGAAGGATATTTATATACATCTCTTCCTTTTCTTCCTCGGTAATCCCTCTTTTATCCTCTATCTCAACGCCTTCAATGCCAAGCTCGTCAAGCATGACAGTAATAAAATCTATGGCATCTACAGTTGTCATAATAGTGGCTTTAGTCCATTTCATAGCATCAGTTCCTTTGCACAAATCCGATCAGTTTTATCATATATCAGGCATTCCGAAATCATCTTCATCCGTTCAGTACGCCGTCTTATCATTCAGCACGCCGTCTTATTTTTTCTTAAAAAATCCTTTTTTCCCGCTGTCGGAATCAGTTTTGTCCCCGTTAAGGCTGTCTTCAAACTGTCTTAAGAGGTCTTTCTGTTCTTTTGTAAGACTGGTAGGCACGGAAACCACAAGGGTAACATAGTGATCTCCTCTTACAAGCTTGTTCCTTAGCGAAGGAACTCCCTTTCCGCGAAGCCTTACCTTGGTATCCGTCTGTGTTCCTGCCTTGACGTCATATTCAACTTCACCGTCAACCGTCGCTATCCTGATAGTTCCGCCAAGCGCCGCCGTAGCGTAAGAGATAGGTACTGTTGAAAAGATATCATAATCCTCCCTGATAAATACAGGATGTCTTCCAACTCTTACTTCTACTAAAAGATCTCCTCTTTCGCCGCCGTTCTCACCAGGCTCTCCCATTCCGGCTATCTTTATTCTCTGACCGCTGTCAATACCTGCAGGAACTGATACCATGATCTTCTTGGTCTTAGGAATATAACCGGTTCCGCGGCAGTCCGGACATTTGTCCTTAATGATCTTACCCTTTCCGTTACAGTCAGGACAGGTTGAAACAGTCCTTGCCATACCGAAAAATGACTGTGTCTGCATAACGACCTGACCTTTGCCGCCGCACTTTGAACATGTGACCGGACTGCTTCCGGCTTTCGCGCCCGAACCGCCGCAGGTCGAACAAGTCTCCTTAAATGTAATGGTAAGTTCTTTTTCAACGCCCTTAATAGCCTCGTCAAAGCTTATGCTCATCTTCTCTAAAACACTTGCGCCCTGACTTGGACCGTTATAACCTCTCTGGCTTCTTCCGCCGCCGAAGATATCTCCGAAGAAGCTGAAGTTTCCGAAGATGTCATCCATATTCATGCTTGAAAAGTCAAAGCCGCCTCCACCTCCGGCGCCGTTCTGGAAGGCCGCATGACCGAACTGGTCATACTGGCTTCTCTTCTGGGCGTCGCTGAGTACAGCATAGGCCTCTGACGCCTCTTTGAACTTTGCCTCAGCTTCTTTATCTCCCGGATTGGTGTCAGGATGGTACTTTTTCGCAAGCTTTCTGTAAGCTCTCTTAAGTTCATCATCCGTGGCGTTCTTATCCACCCCGAGAACTTCATAATAATCTCTCTTATTCTCAGCCATTTGTTTTCCCTTTCTAAAAATGATCCGGAAGGTCAAAAGTCACCACGTACCAGATCACTTGTAAGCACTGTCTTTATTCAAGCCACAATAGGCCGCCATAAAATGACCGCCTATCATGTCTTAAATATTCTGTTTGATCAAAGTCCGGAATCTTTCATTTTATCCGCTGCCTTTGTATTAAACCTCTCTGAAATCTCCATCAACGACATTGTCATCGTTATGGCTGTTTCCGTTTCCGCCGCCGAAGCCTGCGCCGGCGTTAAATCCTGCGTCTGCCCCCGACTGAGAGCCGCCCTGAGCTCCTGCGCCACCTGCTGCCTGAGCCTGCTCATAAACCTTCTGGAATAACGCCTGTGAATCTTCCATAAGTTTCTCTTTGGCAGCCTTGATATCCTCAACTTCTCCGTCAGTCATGTTCTCAGGATTAGACTTTTCAATGAGTTCTTTAAGCCTTGCAAGGTCTGCTTCAACAGCGCTCTTGTCTGAATCAGAGATCTTATCTCCGACATCTTTTAATGCCTTCTCGGTCTGGAATACGATCGAATCAGCTTCATTTCTTGTCTCAACGGCTTCCTTACGCTTCTTATCCTGTGCTTCAAACTCTGCAGCTTCCTTAACAGCTCTCTGAATCTCGTCATCTGAAAGGCTTGATCCTGCTGTTATCGTGATGTGCTGCTCCTTGCCTGTTCCAAGATCCTTGGCTGATACGTTAACGATACCGTTTGCGTCTATATCAAATGTTACCTCTATCTGAGGAACGCCTCTTCTTGCCGGTGGGATTCCGTCAAGTCTGAACTGTCCGAGGCTCTTGTTATCTCTTGCGAACTGTCTCTCACCCTGTACTACGTTGATATCTACAGCGCTCTGATTATCCTCTGCAGTAGAGAATACCTGGCTCTTTCTTGTAGGTATTGTTGTATTTCTTTCGATAAGGTGAGTTGCGATTCCGCCCATTGTCTCGATTGAAAGTGTAAGCGGTGTTACGTCAAGAAGAAGGATATCTCCCGCTCCCTTATCTCCGGAAAGCTTACCACCCTGGATAGAAGCACCGATCGCAACGCATTCATCAGGATTGAGTGACTTGGAAGGCTCATGTCCGGTAAGCATCCTTACCTTCTCCTGAACTGCAGGGATTCTTGTAGAACCGCCTACCAGAAGTACCTTGCTGAGATCTGAAGGTCTTAATCCGGCATCCTTTAACGCGTTCTGTACAGGTATTGTTGTTCTCTCTACAAGGTCGCTTGTAAGTTCATCGAACTTTGCTCTTGTAAGAGTCATCTCCAAATGCTTCGGTCCTTCTGCCGTTGCCGTGATATATGGAAGGTTGATCGACGTTGTTGTAGCGCTTGAAAGCTCTTTCTTTGCTTTCTCAGCCTCAGCCTTGATCCTCTGAAGAGCCATCTTGTCTGTTGAAAGATCTATTCCTTCCTTCTGCTTGAAATCAGCTATCAGATAACGTGTGAGTTTATCATCAAAGTCATCACCGCCGAGCCTGTTGTCACCGTTGGTTGCAAGAACCTCGATAACGCCGTCACCGATCTCAATGATAGAAACATCGAATGTACCGCCGCCAAGGTCATAGACCATGATCTTCTGTTCCTGCTCATTGTCAAGTCCGTATGCAAGAGCTGCCGCTGTAGGCTCGTTGATGATACGTTTTACATCAAGACCTGCGATCTTTCCTGCATCCTTTGTTGCCTGTCTCTGTGCATCGTTGAAATATGCCGGAACTGTGATAACTGCTTCTGTAACTTTCTCACCGAGATATCCTTCCGCATCAGCTTTAAGCTTCTGAAGGATCATCGCTGATATCTCCTGTGGAGTATATCTCTTGTCATCAATGGTTACCTTATAATCTGTACCCATATGTCTCTTGATAGAAGAGATCGTCTTGTCGGCATTGGTAACTGCCTGACGCTTTGCGCCTTCACCTACAAGTCTCTCACCTGTCTTGGTAAATGCTACAACCGATGGAGTTGTTCTTACGCCCTCGGTATTGGTAATAACTGTCGGCTTTCCGCCTTCCATAACTGCTACGCATGAATTAGTTGTTCCTAAATCGATTCCTATGATCTTTCCCATGATCTTCACCTTTCACCTTTCTATTTTCTATGATTGATCTTAATGATACCGGAGCTCTTCGCACTTCGTACTCCCGAAATCCTGTGAAATATCCTGTATCATTAATTTGCTACCTTAACCATGCTGTGTCTTATTACAGTATCTTTATACATATAGCCCTTCTGGAACTCTTCAGCTACTACATTGTCCCCGAAGTTCTCATCATCAACATGCATTACTGCATTGTGATAATCTGTGTTAAATTCTTTGCCGACAGCTTCGATCGGCTTAACTCCCGCATCTTCAAGAGTACTTACAAGCTGTGTGTATATCATCTGTGTTCCCTTGACAAATGCTGAATCCTTTTCCTCCTCGCTTATTGCCAGAAAGCCTCTTTCAAAATTATCTATGACCGGAAGCAGCTTTTCTATAATGTTTCTTGCTCCCATATCAAACATAGCAGATTTCTCTTTCTCAGTTCTTTTTCTGAAATTGTCGAACTCAGCCATGTTTCTTATAAGCTGATCTTTAAGCTGGTCGATAAGTTCGTCTTTCTTATCTTTCTTATCCTTTTTATTTTTCCCTGCTTTCACATCTTCATCCTTCATTTCTTCATCTGCCGATGTTTCGTCAGATGCCTTTTTCGAATCTGCTCCATCTGTCGATGTTTCTTCAGATGCTTTTCCCGGATCTGCTCCATCTGTCGATGTTTCTTCAGATGCTGTAGCTTGAACGTTTTCATCTGGAGCAGTATAAACTGAAGCATTTTTATCAGATGTGGCTTTTTTTACAGCTTCGACCAAAGAATCAATATTGTTTTCTTCTTTACTCATTACTTATGCCGCCTTTCTTCTATATTTTACAAGAGGCTTCTTATCTTTATCAGAAGCTATCTATATATACTTCTTATCTTTATGGGAAGCTATTTGTCTTTCTTAAAAATATCATCCAGAGAACTCATTAGATTCTGAAGGGCTCCGACTACCTTTTCATAATCCATTCTCTTAGGTCCTACGATTCCGACCTTGCCGTAAACTCCTTCTTCCATCTCATAGGTTGCTGTTACCACCGAGCAGTCCTTCATGGAATCCACTAAAGTCTCAGAACCTATATAAACCTGTATTCCCCTGTTGTCTTCCGGTGAGAACTTATCATTTATGATATTGGTAAGCTGCTGTTTCTCCTCGAAAGTATACAGGAGTTCGGAGGCTCTGCCATTCTCATTCAACTCTGGATATTTCAGGATATTCGTCGTACCGCTGGTATAGATCCTTGTCTCTTCTTCCTGAGAAAGCAGTCTTGAAAGCGAATCAAGTATTACCGCTATCAGCTCATCAAGTTCTCCCGCCTGATTTTTCATATTATTCACAATACTTAAGGAAATCTCATCAAGGCTTAATCCCTGAATGTAAGTATTGAGGATAAGATTGCATTTTAAAACAGACTCTTTGTCAAGCTCCATCACTGTATCGATGATCTCGTTCTTGACCCTGTTTCCTTCAAGCACTACTACCATGAGCATCTGGTGTGTATCCACTTCGGAAAGCTGGATAAACTTGATGGAATTCTTTCCTCTCTTATTGGCTGTGACAAGCGAGGTATAATTGGTCGTTGTTGCAAGCACCTTTGCCATCTTTTCCAAAACAGCTTCGATCCTGTCGGTCTTTTCAAGGAATTCTTCCCTGATAACCTCAACTTCCCGATCCTTCGCCGCAAGCACCGAATCCACATAGAACCGATAGCCTTTATCGGTAGGAATACGTCCCGAAGAAGTATGCGGTTGGATTATATATCCCATCTCTTCGAGGTCCGCCATCTCATTCCTGATGGTTGCGGAGCTTAGATTAATATCGCCATATTTGGAAATTGTTCTTGAGCCAACCGGCTCGCCCGTATCCAGATAATTCTTGATTATCGCCTGTAAGATCCTGGTTTTTCTTTCATCAAGCTCCATAGCCTTCCACTTCCATCTTTATTCCGGTAACTGCTTTATATCCGATCTCTCGGGGATTGTGTTAGCACTCATCGCAATAGAGTGCTAACATTCAATACATATAAAATAGCACTCCCTTTTTTATTTGTCAACAGGATTTTTAAAAATTTATTTCAGTTTAAAAAATCGGAAAAAACCGCATTGCTCACGTCCACACCCTTATCCGTAAGCCTCAGCACTCCGCCCTGAAGGCTTAAGTGTCCGCTTTCGCAGTATTTACTGACGGTGTTCCCGAACACGTCCATGAGTCCACAGCCGAATTCTTCATGAAAGTCAGAAAGCTTTATTCCCCTGTCCATTCTCAGACCGAGAAAAATATTTTCTTCCATCTTATTTCTCTGTGTCAGTACCATCAGTTCGTCTTTGTACGGCACCATCGCGTTCTTTCCGTCATAGTTTTTTCCGTAGTATTCAACATATTCTTTCATATCTTTGATATTGCTGTACCTTTCACCGTTAAGATAAGAAGCGGAACCCAGCCCAAATCCAAGATACTCTTTTCTTTCCCAATAAGAAGTATTATGTCTGCTCTCAAATCCCGGTCTTGCGAAATTGGATATCTCATATCTGTGATAACCGGCCTTCGCAAGCTCATTCCTTACAAGATAATACATCTGCCTTTCGGTATCCTCATCGGGCAGCTTTCCCGCAGGCCTGTGTTCCATGCCGGACATTCCGTCAGATGCCTCACCATAAATCTTTTCAAACGGCGTTCCTTCACATATCATAAGACTGTAAGCTGAGATATGCTCCGGTCCGAGTGCCGTCAGCTTATCTATCGAGCTCTTAAGACTCTCCATAGTCTGCGAAGGTATCGCTGTCATGAGATCCGCGCTTATATTATTAAAACCCGCCAGCCTTGCGTCTTCAAAAGTTTTTACGAAATCTTCATAATCGTGAAGTCTTCCGAGGAGTCTTAATTCCCTGTTATCAGCCGACTGCAGTCCTATTGAAAGCCTGTTGACGCCGGCTCCTTTATAGGCTCTCAGTTTATTGATGTCAGCGCTTGCCGGATTGACCTCAATGGTTATCTCGGCATCCTGCATTATGTCATAGTTTTCATATACACATTCCATTATCCTTTTGATAACGCTTTGATGTACATATGACGGAGTTCCGCCTCCGATATATACAGAAGGGACCCGCCGGGTCTTTATAAGATCCGAGAGTCCCTTTATTTCCTTTAATAAAGTTTCTGTGTAATCATCAACAGTCTTCTCATCCGGTTTAAAGGATAAGAAATCACAATACAGGCATTTGCGATGACAAAATGGTAAATGTATGTAAATACCCGTTTCCATTTTCTTCATCTGCTAAATTACCATCCGTTCTATTACAGATTCTCGATTTCCTTTGCAAGTTCTTCCTTACTTGTAACGCCGGCTTCAATAAGAGCCTGGAACATTGACTTGGCTGAACCTTCAAAAGTATCTTCATAAATAAGCTTTGCTTCAAACTTCATATAATCCTCTTTAGATACTGCAGGATGATAAATATTATTACGTCCGATCTTGTCGCATACAAGATAACCTTTCTTAATGAGTCTTGCTAATACAGTCATAAGTGTAGGAAGCGCCCAATTTCTTTTTCCCTGCAGATTTGAAAGGACAAATGAAGAGGTTATAATCTGGTTTTCCTTCTTAGCATCCGTATTCCAGACGATCTGCATAATCTCCAATTCTGACTGTGGCAATCTTTTTGTAATAGTACTCATAGTCTTTCACTCCTAACCATTTTTCAAATATTGTCAATTATAATGTTCATTTAATCCCATGTCAACTATAATGTTAATCTACGTCTAACTTCAAAACACTCATGAAGGCTTTCTGAGGAATCTCTACATTTCCAATCTGCCTCATACGTTTCTTTCCTTCTTTCTGTTTATCCAGAAGTTTTCTCTTTCTAGTAATGTCTCCTCCATAGCATTTGGCAAGGACGTCCTTCCTCATAGCCCTTACCGTCTCCCTCGCGATTATCTTTCCGCCGACCGCTGCCTGTATCGGTATCTCAAATAAATGTCTCGGGATCTCTTCTTTCATTTTTTCACACATTTTTCTGCCGCGCTCATAAGCTGAATCCGCATGAACTATGAACGAAAGCGCGTCAATCTCTTCCTTGTTGACAAGAATGTCCAGTTTTACCAGCGAAGACTTCCTGTATTCCTTCAACTCATAATCAAATGAAGCATAACCTCTGGATCTGGATTTTAAAGCATCGAAGAAATCATAAATGATCTCATTTAAAGGAAGCTCATATTCTATCAGAGCACGATTTCCTTCGATATATTCCATTCCAAGATATACGCCACGCCTTTCCTGACACAGTTTCATTATGGCGCCTACAAATTCCGTAGTCGTCATTATCTGCGCTCCGACTATCGGTTCTTCCATAAAATCAATCTCACTCGGGTCAGGCAGATTTGAAGGATTGGTAATGTCCAATACAGTTCCGTCCGTTTTATGAACCTTGTAGATAACTCCAGGAGCCGTAGTCACCAGATCGAGATTGTATTCTCTCTCCAGCCTTTCCTGAATTATCTCCAGATGCAGAAGTCCTAAGAATCCGCATCTGAATCCGAAACCTAACGCAACCGAGGTCTCCGGTTCAAAATTAAGCGATGCGTCGTTGAGCTGCAGTTTTTCCAAAGCATCCCTAAGATCCGGATACTTTGCGCCGTCTGCCGGATAAATTCCGCAGTAAACCATCGAATTGACTTTCTTGTAACCTGCGAGCGGTTCGCTGCAAGGTCTTAAGGAATCCGTTATGGTATCTCCCACTCTGGTATCCTTGACATTTTTAAGACTCGCGGTTATATATCCGACCATTCCCGCGCTCAACTCATCACACGGAATGTACTGTCCTGCGCCGAACACTCCAACTTCCACAACCTCAGCGCTTGCGCCTGTAGCCATCATCTTTATCAGAGTCTTCTTGGATACCTTACCGTCCATGATCCTTACAAATACTATGACTCCTTTATATGAATCATAGATAGAATCAAAGATAAGCGCCTTTAACGGAGCATTCTCATCACCCTTTGGCGGCGGGATCTTTTTAACGATCTGGCTCAGCACCTGATCGATATTGGTTCCGTTCTTTGCCGAAATGAGCGGTGCGTCCTCCGCTTCGAGTCCGATAACGTCCTCTATCTCTTTGATGACTTCCTGAGGCTGTGCGCTTGGCAGGTCGATCTTGTTGATGACCGGCATGATCTCAAGGTCATGATCAAGGGCAAGATATACATTGGCCAGTGTCTGGGCTTCAATTCCCTGGGCAGCATCAACTACAAGGATTGCTCCCTCACACGCAGCCAGGCTTCTCGATACTTCATAATTAAAATCCACATGTCCCGGTGTGTCTATGAGATTAAAGATGTATTCCTCACCATCATCGGCTTTATATACGGTTCTCACCGTCTGCGCCTTAATGGTGATGCCTCTTTCTCTTTCAAGTTCCATGTTATCAAGAACCTGATCGTACATCTCCCTGCTGGTCAAAAGCCCCGTCTTTTCAATGATACGGTCGGCCAGCGTAGACTTTCCATGGTCGATGTGAGCTATGATACAGAAATTTCTGATCCTTTCCTGATTCATTAAAAGTACCTGCCCTGTTCATAAATTGTGATTTGGATTCGTCACAGCTTAATGAATTTTAACATATGTCAATAATAATTTCAATAAGAATTATATAGATATCTGCTCTATACCTTACATTTTAAAAAAAATTTCATTGTTTTGTAAATAATTTCCATTGTAGTTGTAAAATATTGGTAAATCACTCATATCTCAGCACTCTGTAAAGTATATCAGAAAGTGGTCCCATTGAATTTTTTGCTTCCTGTAAGGAGTTTTTTACATTTCCCACCTCTATGAGAAGGGCTCTGTCGACGAGATGAAGATTATACCGGTATCCCTTAAGATAAGTTTTTCTCGCAAATCCCGGATAGTTTTCCATCGAACACATCAAAAGCTTAAGGCTTAAGGCAAGATTGAACCCAAGGTGTGGATTGGCAAGCGAGGTTCTCGGTCCGGTCCTGCTTCGGCAGATCCCGTTAAAGAACATTATCTGAGCGCAGTCTTTACCTCCAACTTCGCACAGAGCTTTTTTTACTCCCGAATTCCTGTGAAGATCTATCGTCACTTTAATATCCGGGTTTTCCGCGATAACGGACTTCAGATCGGGAAGCGCCGTATTGTACGCTTCCCTGTTCCAATGTCCGTTTACCACATCATAGACATGTGTCAGATGAATGACCTTAAATCCTTTTTCCCTTAGCTTTTCGGCAAGAAGCTCGCCTACTCCGACCACGGAATCCTCTTCAACTCCAGGTCTGCTGTCGCAATATCCCTCTTTGGAATGAGTATGATAAATGAGTATGGTACCATCCCCGTCTTTAAGGCTGACATCCGTCTTTAAAAGTTTCACCGGATCAAGAAGATCTTTGGTAACGCTCGTTGTCGTATCTATGGTATAAAAATTCTGTTTCAGGTATTCGTGATCCATTTCTTTTTTCAGTTTCTGTACTTTTAATGCATCTTCAGATAATTTATCATTCTTCGGTCTTGCGATCACTGCTTCATCGCTTCGACCTTTTTCATCAGTTTTTTCGTCAGTTTTCTGAACATTCTTTTTATCTTCCTTATCATTTTTACCCTCCTTATCTATAACAGGTCTGTCAAGGTTCCCTGTTTCTTTGATTATCTTTACTGTATCACCTGCGAATCCGGCGTTTTCCTGCGTAACGACAGCTGCCATGATAAACTCATCCATACTCTTTTCCCCTGAAAGCGGCACTGCCGCCATCGCAAGATATGCCGGAAACATAAAAAGATTCATGAACAGTAATTTTTTTTTCAATCTACCACCCCTCTGTCACACCAAAACCGCCCTGTTGATCATTCGCTGTTTTTTTCTTCAGCTCTCTATCCTCGCTGATATCTTTTATCCGAAGACTGCTCTGTTGATCCCCTGCGCAACAATATAGCTGATCTTTTTCAATAGTTCGTCGATGTTGTGAGGCATTACGATAAGTCCTTTCAGCTTTTCATCTCCGGTCATCGCAGTGGCGTCGATCACCGTCGGCACTCCTACGGCAATGACCGGCACTCCGAGGGTATTCCTGCTTATTTCCTTTCTGTCATTGCCCACTCCCGAACCGGGACATATACCGGTATCGCTGATCTGTACAGTACAGGCAAGCCTCCTGACATTTATCGCCGCCAGTGCGTCAACCACTATTACCAGCCCAGGCTTCATCCGATAAGCAAGCGCGCTTATCAGCTTCGCGGTCTCCATTCCGGTCTGTCCCGTCACGCCGGGAGCTATGGAATACAGTTTTGGATGTTTTCCTGTATGGCCTGTAATATACAGACTCTCCGTTACCATCGGTCCCAGTCTGTCCGGAGTCACATTTTTGTTTCCGAGTCCTGCCACCAGGACGCTTTCCGGTCTTTCACCGCTGCATATACTATTTATATTATTGGAAATGCTTTTTATGAAAGCTTCCGACTTACTTTCATCATCCCTGTCAAGTCCCGCCGCTTCTATAGTTATATATTTTCCTACGGGTTTTCTCATGATCCTGCTGCCGCTCTCATTGATTATCTCAACCCTGGTTACCTTAATATCCTCAGCAGGTCTTTCCTCGGATACTCTAATATCATTCTTTCTCTCATTAAGCTGTTCTTTGAGATTTTCCTTAAGCTCTAAAGCAAGGTCAGTTCTTGCCTCCATAAAATCCCCCCGATCGATCATGTATCAAGATTTAAAGCACCGGCTCCGGTGCTAAGACTCGCAAGCGAGTCTTTAAAAACAGCGGGCTTTTTCTGCGGGCTTTCCATACTATTATCTGCTATTTAAAGATAAATATACTTTTTAATTTTAAACCTGCCCGACAGCGCCGGGTTTTTTTCCTTTCGCACCCCGTGTGATTATATTCGAGCCAACGATGAAATCGTTCCTGCTCGCCTGCGCCGGGGTGCGCCCGGCAGCGCCGGGTTTTTCCTTTCGCACCCCGTGTGCATAAAAAAAGAAACCGTCCCACACCAAAGACGGTTTCTTTTCAAAATGTTTTTATTCTTTTATTAAGCGAGCTTATTAAATGCAAGATTGAGACGTGAGATCTTTCTTGAAGCTGTGTTCTTGTGATATACACCCTTGCTGCAAGCCTTATCGATCTCTACAGTAGCGGCCTTCAAACATGCAGCGGCAAGATCCTTATCCTTAGCCTCAACAGCTGCGTCAAATTTTTTGATAGCTGTCTTAACCTTAGATCTTATCATCTTATTTCTTAAAGTCTTAGTCTCTGTTACTTTAATCCTCTTCTTAGCGGATTTAATATTAGCCATCTTGTAACCTCCATAAATGATACATTCGATATGTTCAATAGTGTTCAAAAGCCGGACACGGACGATCTAATAAAACACACTTAGATATCATAATATAAGCATTTGCTGTTGTCAATAGGAGTTGTTGAAGTTTTAAATTCTTTTTTTCACTCCATGATCATGTCCTCGAATTAAGTATCCTGCACATGACTATCTCAAGCCCTATATTTATATCGATATTTCCGCTTTTAAAATCTTCTTCGATCGCGGTACATTCATTTATTATATCAAGCAGTTCTTCCTCACTGTAACTTTGCGTCTGGTTCCTGTGTTTTTTTACCACAAAATCCGCAACCCCGATCTTTTTGGCGATCTCAGGATTTGTCAGTCCATCCCTGAGCGCTGACTTTATCAGATACAAAATATTAAAATGTCTGTAGACAAGCTTAAGTATCTTCAACGGAGCTTCCCGAAGCGCAAGCAGATCAGAATAAAGTTTAAGACTTTTGTCGGTCTTTTCCATCGCAAGCGCCTCTATCATATCAAATATCCTGTTCTCAAGCAGAACACAGCAGACCTCGTCAACATCTTTCTTTTCGACTTTTTTCTTCTCCCAAACGAAAGCCTTTAATTTCTCACACTCATTTATGATAGTATTCATATCATTTCCTATACGGTCGAGAAGATATGCGGCCGTATCGGGTTCTATTGAAATCCCGCCCTGGGACATCTGTTTTTTGATAAATGCAAGATAATCCCTTTCGCTGAGTTCATTTATCTCACATACATATCCGTTTTCCTTAATAAATTTATAAAACTTGCTGCGTTTATCCGTCTCCGATTCTACAAAAACCGCGACCGCGCTGTCCGGCCACTGAGAAAATCTGGCAGAGGCATCATTTGATACGGCAAACAGTCTGCTGTTTTTTATCATAATAAGCCGGTGATCCGCAAAGAACGGCATTGTAAGAGCAAGCCCCATTATCTGATCAAGATCAGGTTTTTCAGTATTAAACTCCGAATAGTTTATCTCATTACCATCCGTTATAAGGGCGTTCTTTAATTTGCCGGCATACAGATTTCTCATATACGCGTTATTTCCGCAGATCAGATAGAACTTTTCAAATCTGTTTCCTGCTATGTCTCTTTTTATCTTTTCCATATAATATTCCTTCGGTCACGAAAACCTTTACTCCGGATAAACCGCATCCATCCAGCAGATATATGTTGCAGGTGAATGACCATGAATGATCGCCAGGAATCCGGGTACAATGCTGTATTCTATCTCATGTTCTTCCTTTTCCGCTTTCGGGATAAGATCGGAAAGATCATCTTTTAAAACGACCAGCTTAATTCCCAGCAGTATCATTTCCTTTTTAACCTTCGGATTGGTTTTAAGCATTATATCAAAGCTGTATCTTGCAACTGAAAATGCCGTATCTCCAAATGAGTATATAACAATTATCTTTTCGGTCAGCCTTCTGACATCTTTATAAAGCTCTTTTATCGAGGTGAGCATCTGGTTAGTAAATGCTTCGCCGAACTCCTCATACAGGTACTGAATAAATTCCTTTGTCTCCGACAGATCCATGAATTTTCTCCCCAGCGCCCCTGCTATGATACTCTTTAAAAGCTCAGCATATTGGCTATTATAATTATCTTCACTTCCGATCAGCTGCGCCAGCAGAGCAGTATATGATTCCGCGTTGATCAACGGCTGCCATTTAACTCCGTACTTTTCCATAAAAGCATTATCAATTATGACCTCCTGCTCATGGGTCATGGTTTTTATGTCATGTCCATATCTTTTATAGTTCCATACAGGACCTGAAAATGCCGGAATAAGGTCTCCCTTAAATACATAATTATAAATATTATCATATTGCTGTTCGTCTGTGATATTTCTGCTGACCGTCGGAGTGGCAAATGTGTAGCAGTAAATATTATCCATCGGAAGCAGTTTTTCATCATCCATTTTCCCGGCTATGATATTTGCGATCGCTGCTCCCCTGCTGTGACCGGTAAACCACATGATTATATTATCCTTATCTACCCCGTTCTTCTCCGCGTCGTCAAACACGGTTTTCAGCACATCTTCTTTTATAGTATCCGCCGTATTATAAAATCCTTCATGGTCTCCGGTCATACCTACATTAAGATTGCTGATCCATTCTTCGTTCCCCGAAGTTCCTTTAACAGACACAAGATAGATTGCAGCATTATCTCCATTCTCATTTACACATTTCTTCCTTGCAACGATGTAGGCAGCCTTGTCATTGTCCTTAAAATCCATCTCATAATCGTAAACTTCCGAAAGGCTCTCATACCCCATCTCATCTATTATGTTTTCGACAAACTCTTTTATATAGGTAGCAGAAGATATAGCTGCCGAGGCTTTGGAAAGCTGTGGAGAAAGCTTCGTTGCACATTTGTCCAAAAGCAGAGTATCCCTGTATTTAAAGCTTTGCTGCTCGACAGTTTTGAAATCTTTTATAATCGGAACATAACTATAATGGATATCCCGTGTTTCATTCTGAAGCCGCAGGGTTTCCCGCAAGGTCTCTTCATCTTTTTTATCATTGTTGCGTTCATGAAGATACCATATGCCCAGGCCGGCAAAAACACATATAAATATTGATATTATAACAGATAATACTATCTTCTTATTTTTCAAAACAAAGAATCCTTTCTATTATTTCTTTTCCTGCACGGGGAGTTTTTTCTATAATTTCTTTCACTGCGCCGGGAGGTCTTTCTATATATTTCTTTCACTGCGCCGGGAGGTCTTTCTATTATAATAAACTAAAAGCGGATATTTTTAAAGCCGTCATATTCTCTTTTCTTTTTCAATGAATTTCTCTATTATTTCGTATCATATCGGAATGAGATTCCCTTATCTATGATATTAATAATCTCTGCTGCAGATCCTGTTTTCACAGGATCGCAATTAATGATCAAAGTTTTCATTGTTGTTGTCCAATAGTAAGTTATGCTGACATTAAATAGTATTGCTATCTCTTATTGACCGGGTGGTTCTTATCAACGGTCAATGAAGTATTCTTTATATTCTCAAATAAATCTGTTAACTCATTCATGCCATCAACAATATAATCCGGTCTTTCGCTCTCGTCATTTATGCTCTGATATATAGCATAACCCTGACGTACCCATACAGTTTTCATTCCCAGTTTCTTTGCCGGGATAATATCATTATCCAGTCTGTCCCCAATCATAAAAGCTTGTGCTCGATCACATCCAGCCTTATCAAGAGCCATAGTAAATATCTTTTGATCAGGTTTTGCGCATCCGGCTTCTGCCGATGCCATTACAACATCAAAATAATGTCCGATCCGCCAATTATCAATTCTTTCCTGAATTCCTAATGACTGGTTTGCGATTATTCCGAGTTTGTTTAACCCACCGCCTATACTTTATCTTGCATCATCACATAATGCATTTCCTATTATAACCTAACACCCGTTTTCTGACTACAAAAATCTCGTCAAAAAAGAGCATATAAAAAAATCTCGTCAAAAAAGAGCATATAAAAGCTGAGCTACCGCTTCTATCATAAACCACACGACTGCTTTCATCCAGAACTTCCTTTGGCCGAACAGCTGCCTCTGGCATTAGATGCTTCAACTCCTCTTCCATTCAAAACTTCCTTTGGCCGAACAGCTGCCTCTGGCATTAGATTGCTTCAACTCCTCTTCCATCCAGAACTTCCTTTGGCCGAACAGTTGCCTCTGGCATTAGATTGCTCAGCATTCATAAGATTTTATAACCCAGTTTTTTTGCAAGTTGCATAATCATCTTTCTCAATACTTTTGTATTGAGTGGCTGCTTCCCTGTTTCAAAAGTCCAGATCAGTCTGTCATGCTGATAGAATCCATTTTCTTCATACTTTCTTATTTTTAAAAAAGCATTATTTCTGTAATCCGCATCATCCATCATTCCAAAGTGTTCCCAGTACACCTCACATCTGTTATTGATATCCAACAAAGTAAAATCAGGATGAATTGTCCAAATTCCTAATTTTAAAGGTTTCTCATATATAAATGGAATCTGCATTTCATCAAGCATATCCGCGATTATCACCTCTGATTTTGATCGAACTCTAAGTCCACGTCTCGTGAAAAAGTCCGGTGAATTCTCCTTAAACTGCTTTTTTTCATATATCTGGTCTTTCCATTTCTGAGTATAACGAGAATCATTATAATATATTGGATTTACTAAGGCATATTTTGCTCGACTCATATTATCCTCAACCCAATTAAAAGGATTTCCCGACCATGTTTCTTTTAACTTTTCCAAACATTTAATATCATTTTGTAATTTCACTGTTAATTTCTCGAAATATTCAACTTGTGCTAATATCTTTGCTTCCTCAATCTTCTCTTTACATATATATTCTCTACCCCTATTAGTTCCATTCCATCTAACATAATACTGAAATGTTTCTCCATGTTTTGCCGCATACAATTTGGCTCCGTCCGGTACTTTGTTTTTAAGTTCCTTTAAATCTTTGGAGACCTTCTCATAATAATTCTGGTATAATATTATTGCATTTTCTATTCCTTCAATTCCTATCATAGTTTTGCTCCTTCCTATCTGCCTATTTTCAATCCCTCCGGCAGCATTTTCTGCTTTTTTTCTTCTTTGTGCTGCTTTTTCTGCCTTTAAGGCTCCTATTTTCAATCTCCCCGGCAGCATTTTCTGCCTTTTTTCTTCTTTGTGCTGCTTTTTCCTCCTCTCAGGCTCCTATTTTCAATCCCCCCGGCAGCATTTTTTGCCTTTTTTCTTCTTTGTGCTGCTTTTTCCTCCTCTCATGCTCCTT
>CACZSY010000030.1 GCA_902783965.1 uncultured Lachnospiraceae bacterium | reverse complement strand
GGAATATTCAAAGGTCAGGTATTCGATGAAAACTTCCTGATGGCAGTTGCAACAGTTGGAGCTTTGGCACTTGGGGAATTCATGGAATCAGTTGCGGTAATGCTTTTTTACCAGATAGGTGAATTGTTCCAGAGTCTGGCGGTTGGAAAGAGCAGAAAGAATATCGCAAGCCTGATGGATATCAGACCTGACAGCGCCAATCTGGTTACAGATGAAGGAATCGAAGAGACTGATCCCGATGAGATTCCGGCAGGAAGTCTTATTCTGGTAAGAGTCGGGGAAAAGATCCCTATCGACGGCATAGTTGAAGAAGGCGAGACCAACATAGATAAGAGTGCTCTTACGGGCGAGAGCCTTCCAAGATATGCCTGCGTGGGAGACGAGGTTATAAGTGGATGTATCAATATCGACGGAGTTATAAAGATAAGAACTACTAAAGAATTCGGAGAATCTACGGTTGCGAGGATACTTGAACTTGTGGAAAATGCGGCTGCAAGAAAATCCCGTTCAGAGAAGTTCATAAGCAGATTTGCGAAGTATTATACTCCGATCGTATGTGCGGGAGCACTTATACTGGCGGTTCCGGTTCCATTATTATTAAAGCTTTTCTCAGTTAACGCCGTCTGGACGGACTGGATATACAGAGCCCTTACATTTCTTGTAATAAGCTGCCCTTGTGCTCTGGTCATCAGCATTCCACTGACATTTTTTGCAGGAATAGGCTGTGCAGGTTCCAAAGGCATCTTAATAAAGGGTTCCAATTTCCTTGAAACACTTTCGTGTGTAAAGCTGGTTGTATTTGATAAGACAGGAACTCTTACCAAAGGTAATTTTGCGGTCACGGGAATAAAACCGTACGGAATAAGCGAAGATGAACTATTAAGATATGCTGCTTATGCAGGAATTTTTCCAACCATCCGATAAGCAGGAGCGTGGTAAAGGCTTATGGAAAAGAGATAGACGAAAGTCAGATCAAAGACGCCAGGGAACTCAGCGGCCACGGAGTAGAGGCTGTGATCTTTGGAAAAAATGTTGCTGCCGGCAATCATCGACTGATGGAAAAAGCCGGAATAGATATAGGCGGTCACAAGACAGACGGAACCATCGTCTATGTAGCGGTTGATGGAAAGTACTGTGGTCTGTTGGAAATATCGGATGAGATAAAAGAACACTCCAAAGAAGCGCTTATCAATCTTAAGAAACTGGGAATAAGAAAGACGGTAATGCTTACAGGTGATACCGAAGCTACAGCAATTAAGGTTAGTGAGAGCCTTGGAATAGATGAGATTCATTTCGGATTGCTTCCGAAGGATAAGGTCGATATGCTTGAAAAGCTCTTGAAAAAGAAGGGGGCTAAAGAGATCCTTGCGTTTGTCGGAGACGGCATCAACGATGCTCCGGTGCTTTCAAGAGCGGATATCGGTATCGCAATGGGAGCGATGGGAAGCGATGCTGCAATAGAAGCGGCGGATGTCGTGCTGATGGACGATGATCCTGCAAAGATATCGGAGGCTATAAAGCTGTCTGCAAAGTGCATAAGGATAGTATATGAGAATATCTTCTTTGCGATCGGAGTTAAAGTCATCTGCCTTATGCTCGGAGCAGCAGGAATTGCTAATATGTGGGTTGCCATATTTGCCGATGTGGGAGTTATGGTGATCGCAGTTCTCAATGCGATAAGAGTATTGTTTGAAAGAAAATAGAGCATGTGGTTCCGGGATCGAATGATTCCCGGGAACTGTTAAACAGCAGCAAATTATAGAAAGAGATCAGGTGAATGCGCTATGGAAAATGAAGAAATATATGATCTGGCGACCTTTTTAAACTGTTTTCAGATTCGACAAGGATAAGAATTCTTTATCTTTTATATGAAAATGAATACTGTGTCTGCGATATAGCCCAGTCGTTAAATATGACGCAGTCGGCTGTATCGCATCAGCTTAAGCTGTTAAAGCAGGGAAGGCTGATAAAAGGCCGCAGGGATGGAAAGCAGATATACTATTCTCTTGCTGACGAACATGTGGTGACGATAATCGATATGGGAATGGAGCATATCCTTGAGTAGAAGGTGTGCTTGAATCAATAGATAAAACCGTAAAAATGAAGGACTGTGAAAAATGAGATGTATTTCTCAGATTTCACAGTCCATTTTGATATCATAAAACTGAAAGCTTTGACACCTGAATTGTCATTGAATTGTCACAGATTGTCATATATAATGATAATAATTAATGATGCCCGAATGGAAAACGGAATCACTGTGTTCTGCACTAAAAGTACAGCCTGTATGAAAGGAAGTCATTACAATGCCTAGAAAAGAATATAGAAAAATAACAAAGGATTATCATGAAGTCATTAAAAAGAATTATAAAGATGCCGTAGATGCGATAAATAATAATGGTCTTCAGAAACTCTATAACCGTTACGGTTCTAACGGTAAGATGTTCGATACGTTTGGAACAAAGGACAAGTATGATAAGATCAAGATCAATATTCCTAAAGGATTGAATGAGGACTTTGTAACTGCTATTGTCATGGGTTCCATGCTGCGCAAAGACCGATTGGATAAAAGGGTTATGACATCATCTTCTATGGGGGCGGCCTCTCCGCTGGATTTTAATCGAACCATGATAACACAGAATTTTGTCAATTCTGATGTTCGTCAGGGTGAATTTCTTGATCTGCTGCCTAAGGCGAGACAGGAGGCAAAAGAGGCGCTTGAAGAATATGAGCAGGGCAAGCCTGAAAAAGCTATGCAGATGCTGAATGATTTTTTAGATTCAAGGATGGACTCCGCTAGGCAGATGAGCATCAGAAGTTCAGGTGCTGCCCATGATACAGTTGAGCCGGAGACAATGACGATCCTGTTGGCCGCAAAAGTTGTCGGACAGCCGCCTCTTAATGCCAGGGGAACTTATCCGGAACATGAGGTTATCCGGTTACAGAATTTTCAAAAGATGTTTGAAGCCCGCAATAAGGTTAACGAGCTGCAGTATACGATGTATAATGATCCTCCAGCGGCTAACAGTCCTGAGAGAAAAAAGATGGTTGAGGATATCCTCTTTTATAAGCTGGTTGAGCATATAAGTTATACGGAGATTGGTTATAATGAAAGTATAAGATCCGAAAATCTCTTAGACAGAATGTATGAGAATCTTGGAATTGAGGTCCTTGACGGACAGGATCCAGAATATGATGATACCATCAAATCCAAGCTGGAAACAAATCCAAGATTGAAGGATGAAAAGAATAAGCTGTCAGCGGCATATAATGAACATCATATAAGCGATCAACAGATGATACTTGCAAAGCCGAATGGTTTAGAGGAACTTCGTAATTGTTATATTAATGCCATACGTAAATCTGACCGCTATAAAGATCTTGTGGAGGCACAGGGAGATGAGATCTACGAAGCACTGGATGATATTTCGACCTTTAAATATGATAAGGAATTTCCTGATGTCAAGGTTCCTGAGGCTGCCAAGGAATATAACAAGAGCCAGGAGGCTGCTTATAACAAGAAATTAAAAGAGATCGAGAAAAATGTAACTCAGATCGTCATTGATTCGAAGCTTCTTGATAAAGAAGATGAAAAAGATTATTGTATTCAGTCTTTCAGTAAGGAAGATCTGAAAAAGAATGCCAAGATCATGTCTGACATGTATAAGACTCTGACTGATAATGATGTCTGGTATAAGCGATCTTCAACACAGTTTAAAAATCTGAAAAGAGAGATGAAGAACTTAAAAGAAATGGCAGAGAAGATGGCTAAGAATGGCACGGAGCCGACGCTTCAAGAGCTTTCGGATTATGAGAAGAAAGCCAGAGAAGTGAATTCATTAACCGAAGAGTATCTTGATTATAAAAAGGTGGCTAATGGTGATTATGCCCAGCGACGATTAAAATCTGTTCAGAACATAAGACGTCATCTGGGAACCAATTTAAGATCGATCGTGAATACATATGACAGACTGGAAAATCAGAAGATACAGCAACTGCAGGATGATATGAATGCAGAGTTTAAAAAGAATATAGAAATGTCTAAATTACAGGAGGAGTTTAATAAGAATAAAAGCGCCAGGGATGCCCTTGATCATTTCAGTGAACGTATCGAGAGACTTAATAAATATGATATTAAAAATGGTAAAAACATCGATATGTTCCTGGGTGACAAACATACCAGAGAGGAGGTCAAAGAAAATGTGCCGGCAGGTTATACCATATGGCGTACAGGAGGTTACAGTATCACCATCATGGCTATGGCGGCAGAGGGTAAATATACAATGGATCAGCTCTTAGACCCGGATCAGTGTCAAAAAGAGAAACAGGAGATGTTTGACAAGGTATTTACCCGTATGAAGGAAAAAACGGATGAAAATCAGAAATGGATCGCCAAACAGATCTATGAAGGTCAGAAAGCAGCTTTTAATATGATCGACGAGTGCTGCAAGGACATTGATTTTAATAATACGAATTATCTGCTGAACGTGAACGAGAATAAGATGGAAGCCATGAATAGTATAATCTTCGATTCATGGCAGGAAATGTCGCATTGTCAAAAAGAGATAGTTGAACTTGCCAATAAAGAAAATCCGAAGATCAAAGAATATAAAGACTTAAAGGAGGATGTCGCCACTAGAATAGGACCGCTGGCAGGTTCTGTTTCACTGATATCAAAAGCGTTAAGGCAGGTTACCGGCATAGTCGAAGGAAAGCTGTCGCCGGAGAACTATGCGGGTCCCGTAATCTTACAGTTGATTCAGGGTAAGATCAATGTACTTGGTATGGATGAATTGGCTCTTAAGGATAAAGATGGAAATCTTCTTCCGTACACACAGCGTTTTACTCTAAAGACTGGTGAAAAACTGGAAATGGATGGAATGTTGGCAACTTTGGATCCGGGCATTAGTAAGTTTAGTGCACAATTTAAAAATGATCCGAAAGCATTTTTTGAAGTCTTGCCTAAACTACTGGACGATTCTGCTTTTAAAGATATTAGGATCGTGCGTGATCCGAAGAATCCTGATCCGTATAAGTCAATGAGGATCGAAGGTATACCATCTAAAGAGCAATTGCTCTCTGAGATAAAATATGAGAAAATGGCAAAAGATGAGCCGAATAAGCTCGATTTTATGAAGAATTCAGCCATTATAAAATACGATGAGGCTGCTGCGAAGGCTTCACCGGTACATAAAAGCTTTATTGAAAAGGCAAAAAATGCGGTGACAACGCTGCATGATATGATCAAGAGCGGTACGAAATTGATTGGTGAAAAAAGAGAGATCGCAAAAAATTGTCTGAAAGACATCATGAGCGAAAAACTAGTAGGTGTCATGGAAAAATCAGGTACTAAACTGAATGCTGGTTCTGAAAAGGAGATCAATAAAACGATCGAAAAACTGCCGGCTTTTCAAAAAGCGACCGACTTTATAGGCATGGGCGATCTTGGAGAATTTGCCTTTGAGGGAAAAGCCAATCAGTTAGTGAAAGAATCCGTTGCAGAAATCCAGAAGAATCAGGCGGAAGCCCCAAAAGCAGCACAGGAACAAAAGGCTCTTGAACATCAGGCCGATATGCAGATAAAACAGGGAGAACAGCCTGATAAGAAAAATCCGGAAGATCCTAAGATCAAAGCACCTAATTCGGGAGACAATATAATATCAATATAGAAAATATAGAATCTGATCATAGACTCTTAATGTAAAACGCCGATGGCATTCTCTTAGAGTAAAATTATAATTGGCAAAAACAAATTAAATCAAAAAGAAGAGGCCGAAGTCTCTTCCCAATCATACAGAATTCATTTAGTATTAAGTTTGAGAAAAATATTACAAAAAGGAACTGTATGATCGTTCCAAGTACAGGCATAAAGGCGCACGCAGATCAACTATCAAATGCGAAGATTTCGAAGAAATCTTTGCAGTCGGTTCGCGCGACGCTTGGCGCGATCAGATCAAAGAAACACAGAGCAAAGCGAAGT
>CACZSY010000029.1 GCA_902783965.1 uncultured Lachnospiraceae bacterium | reverse complement strand
TCATAGGAAATTCCCATGGTTGCAAGCAACGGATTTCCCATCGATGGCTCCGGGGTTGGTGTTACACCAACTGTCGCCGCAAGCGATACCTAGAGCCAAAATTCAAAAAGACGACTTATGAGAACCGCCGAAAGAGGATGAACCAACAGATCCGGTTCCGCCGGGAGATGAATTTTTTAATCTGATTTTATTTCACAATATATTAAAAATGTGATAATATACTGATCGGATACCAATAAAGATATCCGGTTATTTTAGGGAAGACGTTGGAACCTGTCTCCCAACTCAACCGAATATACAGGAGGGAAAAATGATCGATTTAATACATGTTTCTAAAGAATATGACAATGTGATCGAAAAAGATGTTAAGGCATTGGAAAATATCAACATGAGCTTTCCGGAAACGGGACTGTTTGTCATAACCGGTGTCAGCGGATGCGGAAAAACAACTTTGTTTAACATCATCAGCGGTCTGGATACGCCGAATATAGGCGGCAGGGTGTTGATCGATGGCGTAAGGATCGATAATGAAGGTGAGGAAGTCCGCGACAGGATAAGAAGTTCTAAGATCGAATTGCTTTATCAGGATTCAAATCTGTTTGAAAATATGACGGTAGAAGAGAATATCCTGCTGCCTTTAAAGATCAAGAAAAATGATCAGGACGGCCAAGAGAGGGTAAAGGAGATCGCAGATAAACTGGGCATTGTAGATATTCTCGAGAAGAAAGCGGGAAAACTCAGCTTCGGTGAGGGTCAGCTTACAGCGATCGCAAGAGCATTGGTTACACAGCCAAAGATCATCCTTGCGGATGAACCTACTGAAAAGCTGGATCTTAATAACAGTCAGGCTGTTTTCGAGGCGTTAAAAGATGCGGCTAAGGATTGTCTCGTGGTCGTGTTTACCCACGATACATATTGCGCCGAAAAGTATGCAGATCATCTTATGAAGCTTACGTATGGAAAGCTGGAAACGCAAAATAACGACAATTTAGGGAACACTGAAGGTTCTGAAACTGAAGGCAGTTCAGAGACCAGCGAAGACACCGATAACAGCAACAGTTCCGAGACAGCCAGCAGTTCTAAGTTCAGCGATGATCCTTCAGGCAGAAGAATTCCTTTTAAAGACTATTTCAGATTTGCCAAAGACAATATGAAGAAGAATCCACTCCGTTGCTGCTTTGCTGTAGTCATCTTCAGCATTACTGCTTTGTTGATCCTCTTAATCTGTGAATCCATGATAAGAGATGATGCAGCGTCGATCAGTAAATACCTGAAAAATAATGATCAGAAACTGTATAGGGTGGCAAAACCTGTTCCTAGAGATTATAAAGATCCCCATAGAGATATTTATGTAGATAAAGTTTCAACCGGTAGACTTTTTTATAAAGACCTTTGTGAAAAGGTGGATAAAGATAGAATAATTACTCTTCATAGACGTGGTGAGTATATTACGGTCGGAGAAAATGGTAAAGAGTATAATTCATGTCTGTTTTTTGCACCTTCCGGCAGTGAAAAACTATTTGATATCGAAGGCAGTTTTCCTAAAAAAGAAAACGAGATAATGATATCTAAAGCTGAAGGCGGATTTGACAGCAGAAAACTGATAGGAAAACAGATTAAACTTAGTATTGGTGAGTTTACGGTTTGTGGTGTTATAAACAAGATATCAGGAACCGATGTTCAAGAGTATCTGACACATTATTTATGTTCATACATACTGGTCGCATCGGATGCATCAAAGCAAGGTTATTACAATCCGGACATAATGAATATTTACGCTCATTTTCTGGTTGACTTCGATAATAGTGATAGTGAGGAAATAGTAAAGCCGAAATACTTAGTATTTGCCCCTGTTGACGATAAATTAAAACTGGTCAAAGGACGTATGCCTGAGGCGGACAATGAGATCCTGCTAAGCTTGCATTCACTCAAAGAACATTATTATACTCTAAATGATGTGCATGGTACATATAGACTTTTTGATCTTTATGATAAAAAATATTCGGGTGCATTTTGGGATTCTATTAACCTGTATGATTATATTGGCAATAAATATACTGTAGTCGGGATTGTTGATGATTCAGAGTCGGGTTACAGTATAGTAGATTTTTTTATACGAGGAGAGTTATTTAAAAAGCTTTTGAACGAGAGAAAGAATTATTATGATATGGATTATTATGTCATATCCGACGATGATATGGAAAATGATATCAGCAGCCTTGTGTCCGGCGACTATTTGATTGATGATTATAAGCTGTACGGGATGTATAGTGCCATTGACCAAATTGATGAAATGAATAGGTTAGCTGTTTTCAGAATTGTGATAATCGGAATTATTTCAATTTTGCTGATGATAGCATATTATTCATACAGCATTAGCGACGGCAAAAAGACTGTCGGAATACTTAGGACTCTCGGCGTAGGCAGGGCTGCCACCCACAGAGTGTTTGTTGTTGAGAGCGCATGCATCAGTTTAATTGCATTTTTAGTTGCATTTATTGCATGCATTCCAGTAACGCATGCAATAAACGGCTATATTCGCGGAAGATATTATGAAGATACGGCAGGATTAAACCTGATAGTGCCGCGACCTGTTTCGGTAGCGACAGCAGGATGTATCTGTATTCTGTTGTTTGTCGTATCCGGATTGATCTCAGAGGCAAAAAATGCGAAGAAGATGAACTAGAACAAGGCAATTCGCGTTTCTCTGCGGATTGCCTTTTTAGGTTACAAAAGAAGGATGATTAAATTATCAAGAGGGTAGACAATGCAAAAAGCTATAATCGTAGGGTGTTCTGGAAGCGGAAAGAGCACTTTG
>CACZSY010000028.1 GCA_902783965.1 uncultured Lachnospiraceae bacterium | reverse complement strand
TGAACGACAGGGTTGCCGTCACTATCCAGGAACTCAACCTTGTATACATTGTGGTCTCCGTCCGCTGCATACGCAGTATTAATTACACCTATACCATTAACAGGCGCAGGGTCAGGGTCAGAGGCAACCGCCTCAAGGCTGATCAGACCGTCCAGCTGGATAGACGTAAGCAACAGCACAGCCGCCATAAATGCAGCAAGAACTCTTCTTCTCACCTTGCTGTCCGTTACAGTGTCCCACAGTCTGCTTTCTTTCATTTTATCCAATCTTATCTTCTTTAAATAATTCTTCATATGCTAAAAACCTCTTCTTTTAATCAATCAGATTATCTGATTCGAAATTATCATTTAAATCCATTATGTAGAATATTAAGTATATAAATTATCTAATATTGATAACTTTTAATATATTTCTCATTAAAATATTGTGCAAAACGCTAATAAAGCTCAAAATAGCACCATTTTTATTATACAGCAAAGTCTCAAAAAAATCAATTATTTGAGGCAGGATTTAGATATGCTTTATAAAAGAGGAGACAGCAGGAGATATGGGACGGTTCTGCGTCCCCTGTCTCCTTTTCATATTATTTCTCAGGTTGTTTTTATCGCGGAAGTTTGACACCCCAAAACCCGCAAAGCCTTTACGGGCTTATTTTTTTTTTTGAAAAATTTCAAAATATTGTAGACCGTAATGCCGTATTGTGTTATAATGGTACTATAAGTTGTGGAGGTGCCTTATGAGAATTAACAAAGTTAAATCAAAAAATGCCGTTTCTTATTACATCATCCGTTCCGTCCGCCGTAACGGAAAGAACTCCTCTGAAATCGTAAAAAAACTTGGAACCGAAAAATCCATACGTGAAATATATGGTGTAGATGACGTTGATGCATGGGCTAATGAACAGCTCCGGCTCATGAATGAAGATGAAACTGAGAAAAGATCCAGCAAGGTCCTGATTCCATTTAACACAGATATTTTTATCGAAAAAGATGTCCAGCTTACTTTTAATGTTGGATACCTTTTCCTGCAGCGTGTTTATTACCAGCTTGGACTGCCTTCCATTTGCAGAAAAATCAAAAAAGAGAATGCTTTCACATATGATCTGGATGCTATTTTATCACGACTTGTCTATGGAAGGATCCTCTTTCCTTCTTCAAAGCTTTCATGCTATGAACAGTCAAAAGAACTCCTTGAGCAGCCGGACTTTGATCTCCATCAGATTTATCGCGCACTCTCTGTGCTTGCTGATAATTCAGATATGATCCAGGCTGAACTATATAAACGTTCAAAAATGATCGTTTCAAGAAAAACAGGAATACTTTTCTATGACTGCACCAACTTTTTCTTTGAGCTGGAACAGGAGTCAGGATTAAAACAGTATGGTCCCAGCAAGGAAAACCGCCCGAATCCTATCGTGCAGATGGGGCTGTTTATGGACAGGGCAGGCATCCCTCTCGCATTCTGCATCAATCCCGGAAATCAGAACGAACAGCTTTCGCTCAAACCGCTTGAGCAGCAGATCATGAGGGATTTTGAGCTTTCAAAATTTGTTATCTGTACGGATGCAGGTCTCTCTTCTGACGCTAATCGAAAGTTTAATAATTTGGGGGAAAGAAGTTTTATAACCACCCAGTCAATCAAAAAACTGAGGTCAAATCTGAAAGAATGGTGCCTTGATCCGACTGGATGGGAACTCGAGGGAAGTCGTAAAAAGTATGATATTTCAAAGCTGGAGGACACTCCTGAAAATAGAAACAAGATTTTCTATAAACAGATGCTCATTGAAGGGTATGACGAAGAACGTGACATTTCGTTTGACCAGACGCTTATCGTCACCTATTGTTTGAAATACAAGCAATACCAGCGTTCTATAAGAAACAGGCAGATAGAACGTGCAAAGAAATATCTTGAACACCCTTCTTCTGCCGACAAGCGTTCCCAGACAGATGCGAAACGTTTTATCAAAAAAACAGCAGTTACTGGAGATGGTGAGATTGCAGGAAAAGCGATATATGAATTAAATGTAGACACGATCAATGAAGAATCCAGATATGATGGCTTTTATGCAGTGTGCACGAATCTTGATGACGATCCGGCAGACATCGCTAGGATCAACAGGAGCCGTTGGGAGATTGAAGAATCCTTTAGGATAATGAAATCAGAATTTGAAGCCAGAACAGTTTATCTGCACAGGGATGACAGGATCAAAGCCCACTTCCTTACCTGTTTTATCTCACTGATGATCTATAGGATCCTTGAAAAACAGCTTGATGAGAAATATACCTGTAGCAATATAATCTCCACATTAAGAAACATGAATATGAGAAAACTTGATGATCACGGATACATTCCAAACTATAAACGCACAGAGCTTACAGACGCATTACACGAGAACGCAGGTTTTCATACTGATTATGAGTTGATCCTTCCCAAAACAATGGCTGGTATTCTCAGAAGATCAAAAGGTTTCTAGAAGATACCAACAGAAAAGAACATTACGCATTTCACGAAAAATAGAAACAGCCGCAAATCCCTTTATAATACTGGACTTGCGGCTGGTATTGTTTTCTGAAACTGTCAAAGATAGGATTATACATCAAAGTTCTGAAAAAATCAATTTTTTAGTCAAGTAGTTAGGTGAGTTTTATAGATAATTTAGATATGGGGCAGAATTGATTTTATATTATTTTATAGTAAACTAATAAATGGTCAGCCAAGGCTGATCTATTATGAATTAACTTATCGGAGGATTTCATGAAGGAGCAAGAAATCTGTTCCGGCGAATCCGAAGAGCGCGGAAATCCGGAAAAAACAGCCGAAATAATTGATACAGCCGAGGCACCCGAAACCTCTGAAACAGCCGATAAAATCGAGGCATCCGAAACAGCCGGACAACCTATGCAGACTATTTCGCGATCAAGATATATTCTTAGAAAGCTGAGCATTTTTTCCACCGTCATTACAAGTGTTATCATCCTGTCCGCATTGATCATACTTATCCTGTTTATTTTGGGTATCAACCCTTACATCGTTTCCACCGGCTCCATGGAACCGAATATACACGTGGGAAGTATTTGTTTTGTAAATGGCAATGTGGCTTTTGACAGCATAGACAAAGGCGATGTCATCACATTCAGGGCAGGCGATGAGACTATTGTGACACACAGAGTTAAAGAAGTTACTTATGAGGGTCTGATCACCAAGGGTGATGCCAATAACACGCAGGACATTTCTCCGGTTACGGAGAAGAATTACATCGGAAGGGTCATGATATCCATTCCTAAGATTGGTTATATATTGTTCTTTTTAAGGAGAAAAACGGGACGCATCCTATGTATCACCGCCATTCTCACTCTTCTTCTCTTCAGTCTGATGCCTGAAGAGACAACTTAAGTCTTAGTATGTGATCGAGCAGAAGAGACTTGTCTCCCTTCTGCTCGCCCGCGTGGGGTGCACCCGGTAAAGCCGGGAATATCCCATATGCGCCCCTGTGCATTAAAAAAGTGGCTTAATACCGGAAATTCCCGGCAGTCAGCCACTTTATTATTGTGATCTTGATTATGGTGTTATCCGAGCAAAGACAAGATCAAACTTCGTACTAAAGCCACCGTTACAGGTCGCTGTTAAGGTATATACCTTGTCCTGATAAGTATCAGCATTACTTTTCAAGAACGCTCCCAGCGTTCTTGCTGCGGAATGCGCTTAAGTTTGCTGACATCTTCATATGCGCATTCCTGCAATCCGCCGGTGGCTTATCTTAAGTTGGAGATTGGACTCCCACTGAGACTATTTTGTTTCTATACTCACCACTTATAGAAGTGGGAGTCTTCTCCAACGAGATAACTATTTTCCACACAGGGCGATATCTACAACGCAAAAGTGAGGGGTGTTTCGATTGTCCGCAGCAAGACAATCGAAACACCCCTCTTTTAGCTCCGGCTCATTTTTAAAGTCCGAATATATCCCCTATCTCCACATCCGAAAGTATCCTCCTGCTCGGTTTATCAGCATTAGCGAGCATGGTCTCAGTACGATTGGCGATCACTACATCCACAAAACGGTTCGTATCTATCCCCCTTAATGTAAAGAACAGAAGCGGATCTTCATCAAATCTTGCGCCCACTCCGTACAACGTGGCGGCTACATGCTTACACATAACTGCCCAGTCCGGGCAGCTGCAGCTGAATGATATTTCTCTCGGTTCCGGAAAAAGTCCGCCTTCATCTATGAAGACCTCTTTTAATTCCTGCGGAAAATCACCGCTTAAAAGTTTATTCAGATTGTCAACTTTTAGTCCGCATTTATCAGTTATATTTTCTATCTGACGTTCTGAGAGAGGGCTGATCCGGATCTCAACCTTATACGGTGTCTTCCTTGTTCCCTGAACACGAGCACTGATCTTACCCTTGTCAACCTGTAAGTCAACAACCGAACCGTTCCTCACATAACGCTTTCCTCTGTCAAGTCTGTTCTCATAATCAGCATACTTTTCAAGATTGCTGCACCACGCATTGCCCCACCAGCTTTTGGTTATCTGCCTGCCGGATATTATTATCGGATAAAGAGTCTTACCCTTCTTTGCAGCTTTTTTATTAGTTTCATTTATATTCTGTCTTAACTCGGCATCTGTCGGCTGTGGAAAATTCATTTCCTCCCAATAACGTGTTCTTGCCATTCTTTGCACCTTCCTTAGCTAAATGCTGATATTCTTATTTCTTCCACTAAAGGTGAAACATATATCGCTGCACTTCCAGGCGAAGCATTTCTTCTAAACTTCCAGTCGGAGCATCGACAGCAGTTCATCGTTGCTCATCTCGGTGATCCAGTTTTCTCCACCGGAACCTATGACATTTTCCGCTAACGCCTTCTTGGACTCGATAAGCTTGTCGATCTTCTCTTCAACCGTGCCCTGGCAGACAAATTTGTGTACCATCACATTTTTATCCTGACCGATACGGAAAGCCCTGTCTGTTGCCTGATTTTCAACCGACGGATTCCACCACCGGTCAAAATGGATCACATGGTTGGCCTTAGTAAGATTAAGCCCTGTCCCTCCTGCACGTACCGACAGAACCATATACGGCATATACTCCTCATCCTGAAAACGTTCCACAAGTTCAGCCCGTTCCTTAACGTTTACACCGCCGTGGATCACGCCGCCCCTGCAATGGAATATCTGTGCAAGAAAATCATCGAGATATCTTGTCAATTCTTTAAATTGCGTAAATACAAGCACCCGTTCCCTCTTCTCATAGATCGTCTGGCATATCTGTTCAAGCATTTCAAACTTTCCGCTTGATGCCAGATCATACTCTTCCTGTCCGAGATACTGATCAGGATGATTGCATATTTGTTTCAAATGAAGCAGCAGTGACAGGATAAGACCTTTGCGCTGCATTCCTTTGCTTTCCAAAAGTGCGGCTTCTGTCTGGGAAAGCAGCTTTTTGTAAAGTACAACCTGCTTTTTTGAAAGCTCAATGTAATCATTTTGTTCAGATTTATCCGGCAAGTCAGAGATTATATTCTTATCTGTCTTAACTCTTCTGAGCATAAATGGTGAGATCATATCTTTGAGTTTTGCATACCCTTGAGGCTGCTCATTAATATTTTTCGTATATCTGCGAAATTCCTCCTGGCTTCCAAGAAGTCCTTTATTAAGAAAATCAAAGATCGACCACAGGTTAAAAAGTTCATTCTCTATAGGCGTACCCGTAAGTGCTATTCTCATATTGCTTTTGATCTTCTTGATCTTCTTTGTCTGCATCGTCCCGGGATTCTTGATCGCCTGCGCTTCATCCAATATCAGGCAGTCCCACGTTCTTTTATTGATCCCCTCTATCGAGCACGCCATACGATAAGTGGTGATCGTAAGGAAATCATTATTAACAGTCAAAATGTCTGACAATTTTTCCGAACTGCTTCCATAAAGGATGCAGACACTCATCTGCGGTGCAAATCTCTCCGCTTCTTTCTTCCAGTTTCCAAGCAGAGACGCCGGCACTATCAGAAGCACTTTCGCCTTCGGCTTCTCCGTGCGCACCGCTTCAAGAAATGCAAGTATCTGTACTGTCTTTCCAAGTCCCATATCATCGGCAAGACAGGCTCCGAACTTAAACCTGTTCATCTGCATAAGCCAGTTAAAGCCATTGTTCTGGTATGGTCTCAGGCTTCCGCTAAAGCTATCCGGCAGCGTAACCTGTTTTAACTTTGACGGATTGCGAAGCTCTTTAAGAAAATGTTTCAGCCATTTGCCATTAGTAACAACGACTTCATCTTCTTCATCTTTATCGGTACGTGACATTCCCGTGCGGAGCGCCTCTAAAAATGTCATTGTACCTTTTCGGTTCTCAAGCTCTTCAAGGAGCTTTTGAAGACGTCTATGATCAACCTCTATCCATTTCCCCTTAATAAACGACAATCCTTCTGTCTGTTCAAGAAGCTCTCTTATCTCCTCTTCACTCAGCTCAGCCTGTCCCACATTGATACTCGGATTAAGGCTCAACACCGAATCAAGTCCCAGAAATTTTGGTCTCTCATCTCCGACTTTAACCGAAACATTAAGGTTATCATACCTTTTTTTCCACCAATTCGGAATACGGCAGCGAATGCCGGCTTCCTCCAGCTTTGGAATATCCCGAAGAATCCGGTAAGCTTCTTCAGATGTCAGTGCAAGCGGGTGAAACAGCTCACCATTATCCATGAACTCACTTATCAGCTCCGAAACCTCAGCAGCTTTATTAAGGCAAGAAAGCAGTTCCAACAGCTTTGCCTTCTCCCCTTCATACTCGGTCAGAGCATATCTTAACGGGACATGTCTGACTCCTCCGCTTTCACCTTTAGTCGCATATGTGGCAAGAAATGCAAAAGGCAATTCCCCGTCTTTATTCTCAACAAGATGAAAAAAGACTCTTTCCGGTATGTGTAATTTATCATTTTTCTCTGCAAAATACAGCGAAACCTTTCCGTGATAGCCTGCAATCTCTTTTCTGAAAACAGAAAGAAATCGTCTGTACTGCTTCCTGATCCAGATCTTTGTAACAAATTCCGATCCGATCGCAAACGGAACGCTTCCAAGGAGCATATCAAGTGTGTCATCCTCGATAGTAAGCTCCGTTTTTTCCCTGCTCAACTCAAGTCCCGGGAGCGAAGCCAGATCCTCAACAAACTTCTCCGCCAACCTGTAAATATAGCATCCTGCTGCATCAAGATATTCAGGCATAACAGAAAAAGCAAGCTGATAAAACGTTGTATAATGTCTTCTTACAAACTTATCTGCCAGTTTGCGCACATCACTGCTTACATATGTATTGCTGCTCTTTGCTGTATTTCCGGTTTCAAATGCCATGTCAGCAGTTGCAGTCTTATCAATTTCAAACGAATCCTTTGTAAATACAAAACAAATCTTATTCATCAATTCACCTTAACTAATCACTACCCAAGAATAATGGGTATCTATTCTCTTTGATCTGTGCCATCGCACTTTCTGCCTTTTCATTCCATTTCAATACGCAGTTCTTCATTTGGTATGCTTCGCGTTTATTATAGCATTATTTTAAATTATTTTCAGCTTTTTTCTTTGCTATTTCCATTATGCCTATAATGTCCATAAGAATTCTAGTACCAACCCTTATTCTGTTCAGTCTTATGCCCGAGCGGGTCTTCGACACTTGCTAATTAAATAATCTCGTAAAAACCGCATAACAGCGGCTTTTTTATGTCAAATTATTTGAATTATATTGCTGTATGGTGTTGTATTTGTATTCGTTTTGTGTTATAATAGGGTATGAAACTTAATTTTGACAGAAATTCAAAAGACCCTACCTACTT
>CACZSY010000027.1 GCA_902783965.1 uncultured Lachnospiraceae bacterium | reverse complement strand
TGACAGGTACTGGGCTTGAACCCAGCACCTGTCAGAGAGTCACCCACCGCCCAAAGGGCAGTGGGTTTTCTCTTCGTTTTATAAACTACCAGGAAAACTGTTCACTGCAAAGTGGAACGAATACCAGATCGGTGGAACCGATCCTGATAATATCATATGGAGCTAATTCTTTATATGTAAGAACCATTTCTTTGTTAATGTAAATATAGGTCTTTCCTGAAGTCTGCAGGAAAAATTTCTTATTGAGCGGATCGTATACTATAACGCCCTGCGCTCCTCTGGATATGCCGCGGTCATTATGAATATCGATATCAACAGGATGCTCGGTATCCGCCCTGCCGACAGTGCATTTCGGATCCGTTATGGTATATACCTTTCCCTTTGCCGAACCATTGGTCACGGTAAGCCATGCAAGCACAAATCCGTCGTCGATGTCGTCAAATATGACCTGAGTAACCCCGCTCTCATCATCATGCGCAGCTTTAACCTGCGCATCCTCTATATTACCTGTAAAACTTACCTCCTCAAGCTGGGCTGTCAGCGAACGCTCTTCTTCATTCCCGACCGCGCTTTCGATAGCAGATTCCTTAACTGCCGTTTCACCGCCCGCGCTTTCGATAACAGATCCCTTAACCGCCGTTTCACCGCCCGCGCTTTCGATAACAGATCCCTTAACCGCCGTTTCACCGCCCGCGCTTTCGATCACCGGCTTCTTAACCGCCGTTTCAGCAGCCGGCTTCGGTCTGCCGCAGTTCTGGCAGAATCTCCCCTGATTTACGGCGCCGCACTCACATCTCCACGTCTCTTCTTTAGCCGGAGCAAACACCTCTTCCTGTTTCTGTGCCTCTTCCCTGACCGGAGTCTGTACCTGCTGCGATACCTGTTCAGGCACCGGCGCCGGCTGCGGTTTCAAAGTCTCTTCCTGCTTTGGAGCCTGCGTCTGTTTCGGCGTTTCCTCCTGCTTTACTTCAGGCTTTGGAGCCTGCTGCGCCATTGCCGCTTTACAGTGAGGACACTGTTCATATTTATCTCCATCATAATAATGCAGATTGGGACAACGTCTTAATTTCATGTTGTTTCCTCCAAATCTATTAATGAAAATGTCGTATTATCTGTTGGACCTTCATATCTCTTAACTGCAGATATCAGTTCATCTGCGGTTATACATAGGCTTTTACCCGTTGCTATAGTATCATAAATAGTTTTTTCAGTCAATGATTTGTAAAGTCCGTCTGTTGTCAAAAGCAGTCTGTCACCAGGTTTTAAAGTTAACGGTTTCATGCTGACATCCACTATATCGATCCCGCCCATTCCTATAAAGCTTGCGAGACGTTCCGCTTTACCGATCTCACTTTGATAGGTTTCTTCATCGATTATATTTTTTTCTCTTCTTCTTTCAAGAACATATCCGTAATTATGATCCTTTGTGATCTGCTTCATCCTGCCGTCGCGGATAATGTACAGTCTGCTGTCTCCAACGGAAAACCAGTTCAGCTCATTATCTTTGATATGGGCCGCAACCACCGTCGTACCGCAGCCCTTTCCAAACTGTTCATTGACCTCCATATCTGTTATATCGGCAGCTTTAGTGATAAACTTCGGAAAATGTCCGTCATACTCATTTTTATACATTTCAATAAAACGACTGACCGTCAGTTTTGACGACGCGCCGCCTTCCGCCCTGCTTCCTATACCGTCGCACACCACAACGAAAAGTCCGTTATCGGTAACGCATCCGCCGGCGGCATCTTCCTGTACTTTTCTTGTACCAATAATAGACCGGATCTCATAATTCATCACGGTTCACCTCTTAACCCTACGGCCACCGCCGTAAAATTATCCATTTTTTTATCTTCACTGTTATCCCTTGCGATCACAGACATGACTTCAAGCCACTCTTCCATTGAAGACGTTTTTTTCAGGGAGTCCGTCATCTCTTTTTCCGTAACAGGTTCCCAGAAGCCGTCGGAACACAGAAGAAACGTATCTCCCTCTTCTATGTCAAATCCGGATATTTCGCACTTAAGCTCTTCCCTGTCATCACCAAAAGCCCTAAGGACCTTATTTCTGTCCGGATGTGAACGGATCTCGTCTTCACTGATCTCACCCGTAAGCACGAGCATCTGAGGAATACTGTGATCCCTGGTCCGGAAAATGACCTCATTATTCCTGAAATGGTACATTCTCGAATCACCCACATGAATGCTCACACCCTCTGACCCGTTAATAACAAGTATGACAGCCGTCGTCTTCATCTTATCGGTAAATCCCAGATCCGCCTGCTCGTTCCTTAAAGCTTTCTGGGTACTGTTCGCGACAGTCGTGGTAAATTCTTCCAAGGAAGCGCAGTTTTCAAAATACTCTTTTACATATTCAACAACAAACTGCGAAGCCTTATCTCCCATTCCGTGACCGCCCAGCCCGTCGCACAGAATAAAACAGTCCATACCTTTCGAACTGATATGTCCGGAATAATCCTCATTGACCGGTCTCGAACCCTTGTCGGTAAAAAAACAATATTCTGTTCTCATAACTCATCTCCGGTCCTTAAGACTTTTCTTCAGGATTACGGTTGCACTCCGCCAGCGCCTTATCCGTAGATTCATATACCGAACGGATATCCAGAAGCGCGTCGCACATAGTTGCGAGAATATCGCCTATACCCTTAAGATTGGTCCTTACTATGTTGGCGTCATTAAAAAACGCATCCGCGCCCTGGCCCTGCCATTCGATCTTCGACAGGACTTCTCCGTATTTCGCGCTTATGGCGTCATAACGTCTTACGAAATCGGCTCTCTTTGCAATGCATCTGTCTATAACTCTTGTATCCACAACATTAAATCCGGTACTGCTTGCCATTTTAATGTCTCCTTTCCAATACTGCGGTCAACCGGGCATATTCAGCCTTGTATCATCAACCCGGTAACCTTCTATGCCTTAATAATCTTGATCTTTCTCAATTCATCCGATTCAATATCGAAATAATAACCGTCTCCGATCTCGCATCTCGCATATTCGTTCTTAAGTTCTTTCGGATCCATCTCACCGAATACCGAACGGCTGCCCCTGTCCGAAACGAATTCCGCGATATTATCAAGAAGAAACGCCGCCGCTATGCTGTTGTTAAGTGAAGATTCCGTATCCCTGTCATTGTTGCTGACCTTTCTTACATCGGAGAAAATGAACCAGAATCCTTTCTCTTCCGCCGCCGCTATCATCTTCGGGAAAACATTTTTAAGAAGCTGAGCTCCGTTTGCCTGAAAGAGCATCTTGCTCTGCAGTACAAATACCGTACCGTAATTATTCTTCTCAACAAAATTCTTATTGAGACTTCCTCTTTCCATCTTCGCGGCGTATCCGTTAGAATCCAGGAAATCGTACAGATCTTCTATTGAAGTTATATAATTGCTGCAATATCTGTTTTCTTCATATATATCTGCAAGCTGGCTGCGTCCGTCATCAAAGAAGATAAAGCGGAATTCAGTATGCGCTTTATGAATGGAACGCACCAGCAGCTTAAGCAGGTTGGTCTTTCCGAATCTTTTCTTTCCATATATGGCAAGCGAATGGATCTCGTGCATATTTACGGATATCGGTTTGTGGTCATAATAATCAAGTCCCACGACAGGATTATTCGGATCGATATCATCTTCAAAGCTCCTCGACATATAATCGAAGAAGTTGTCCTCGGTCAGATCTCCGTTAAATGAAGTGATCTTCTCAGTCCTGGTCTCAACCGTTGAAAGGTATTCGACATACATCGGAAGGTCTCTCATCTCATCGCGGAATGGCAGGAATATCTGAAGTTCTCTGGGTTTTCCGCCGATCATCGATACTCCTCTTCCCGGGCATTTCATAGGCTCGTCGACTCTCATGCCGAAGATATCTACATATTTATCGGCCGTTCCGTCAAGGGCAAAACGACGTTCAAAGCTTCCCATCAGCCTTCCGACTCCGTTCGACAGGTCGGTTGCAGTAAATACCATCGTAAGACCTTTCGATAATCCCTCCCTGCACATCTTCATAAGATCATCCTGATAAGAGCTGTATCTTTCATCGGCAAGAAAAGAATTGACATTGTCGATCACAAGCATTATATGCGCCGGTTTCTTCGGCTCATCACTGTAAAACACATCGAGAAACTGCCTCGAATCAAGTATCTTTTTATTCTTCTCCAGCTTCTCTTCGACCGCTTTGAAAAGTCGGCGTACATTTTCCTCATTGGAGTTGTCGAAGCAGGCCGAAACAAGGCTTAAGTCCTTATACTGGCCGAGATTTCCGCCGAAGTCAAGAATATAAACATCTCTTTCATGTTCTGTGTCAAGCGACTCATGAAGGCGCACGAGAAGAGTTTTTATAAATGTAGTCTTTCCGCTCATATGTCCGCCCAGTACGATCATATTGTCGCTTGCCGCGTCCACATAGAGTACAGGCTGGGTCTGGTTATCCAGATCATCATATATCGCCATTGCTATATCGTTCATCACTTCACCTCCCTAAGTAGCTCAAAGCTTCCGTCTTTTTCCTCATATATGCTTCCCGCTTCATAAACTATCCTGCCAGGAAGAGGTTTTTCAAATATGATATGTACCTTCGGATATTCTGTCTTATGCTGGTTGTAATAAGTCTTGATCTTTCCGACTACCGCGTTAAGCTGAGTTTCCAGCTTGCCCGCTGCTTCAAGTTCTTTCTTTCTCTTCTTGGCGTCGGTATTATCCTTCTCCGAACGATAGAACTTCGTATATACTCCGTTCTTGGAAGCTTCCGTGATCTCAACAGGGAATTCAAAATTCTCTTCCGCAACTGCTCCCGCATATCCCGACTGGAAGTATTCGAATTTACTTCCGGTACCCACCAGAAGATATGCTCTTCCGTGTCCCGGCATCGTCGGACTTGCGGCAAGCTCATTTCCGATCATTTCCTTTGAAGCCTGCTTTGTCGCAACCTTAAGGCAGAGACGGGATTTTGAATTGACACGTATATCATCGGTAATAGCGCCCTCTATGTTCTGTGATATAAGGATTATATGGAAACCGAGGCTTCGTCCGACTCTTGCGATGGTCGTGATCTCACCGATAAAATCAACGTCGTTGCTCTCGCTTGAAAAGCGTTTTAACTCAGTAAACTCATCTACTACAAGAACAAGATGCGCAAGGCAGTTATCTCTCGCCTGATCCCTGATAGCCTGCTCTTCCTCTTTGGTCAAAGGATCCTTGTCCTCTCCCCTTAATCTGTTGTTGATCTTCTTAATATGCGAATCGATATTCCTGCATGCGCCAATATACTGATTGATGCTGTCAACATGCATGGAATTAAATAATATCTTACGTCTCTTGATCTCTGAACGCAGGGCGTCAAGGAATCTCTTTAACATATATTCTGCGCCGGTTCCGTTCTCGTCGCCGTCAACGTCGGTTACCGAACCTACTACATGAGGAAGTGTTCCTATACGCTTGATAAATCCGCCGCCCTTCATATCAACGAGCATCATATTTACTTCATCAGGACGGAAATACAGGCAAAGTCCGAGAAGATATGTAATGATCGTCTCCGATTTACCTGAACCTGTAGTACCCGCAACAAGCATATGAGGACCGTCCGCGTTCTCATGAAGGTCAAGGTAAGTGATGCCGTTCTCAGTCTTTCCGA
>CACZSY010000026.1 GCA_902783965.1 uncultured Lachnospiraceae bacterium | reverse complement strand
TGACAGGTACTGGGCTTGAACCCAGCACCTGTCAGAGAGTCACCCACCGCCCAAAGGGCAGTGGGTTTTCTCTTCGTTTTATAAACTGAATGTGGAGACTACAGGGTAGTCTCCACATATATTAGTATACTTCATTTATAAAAGTCAACCCATTTTCCCTTTGCGCAGAGCTTTATAAACATAATATCCCGCGATCGAGTCGACAATTCCCTTTACAACATTGAACGGCGTTATGCCTATGATCACAAGCTTTGGTACGGAATCAATATATTTTATGGTATTCTGAACGAGTCCGAATACAACCTTTTCGCCTCCGAATACTTTTATATAGAACGGTACGGTTATATACATATTTACAATGATACCACAGATCACCATTGCTGCTACGCAGACCGTGAACACGAAAACAGGTTTCTTTTTCTTCCTAAGTATGCCTGCCGGTATTACAAACGCGGACATTACAAGGAAGTTGGCAAGTTCACCAACACCGCCTGTAGATGTCAGCGGCAGGTGAAGAAGATTCTTTATAAGTTCTACCAGCACTCCGGATACAGGACCGTAACTGAATGCGGCAATGACCGCCGGGACATCGCTTAATTCCATTTCAAGAAATCCAAGATATTTTACCGGGAGTTTTGCGTAAGTCATAAGTACGAAAGCAAGCGCGGACAGGAGGGCTATCACAACCATTTTGCTGATATCAGGGCTTTTCCCGAACGCCTTCTTTGGAAATCCTTTCTCTGAGGATGCTTTCTGAGATGTCTTTTTGTTCTCGTTTTTCTTTTTCATTTTCAATTCCTTTCCGGATCGGCAGTTATTATGGTGTCATCACAGGAAATACAAAAACCCGAAGGTCTTATGGTTTAACCCATACAGCTCCTTCGGGAACAAAACGAAAACAAATGAAATATGAAAAGCAGTATCCCTGCTCTCACGCTATGAAACAGCCGTCATTTCTTCTCTCATCCAGACTATACTGTCGGTTCCGGAAACGCCATAGGCTACCCGGATCAACTGCAATGCAGCTCGCGGACTTTACCGCCGGTGGGGAATCTCACCCCGCCCCGAAGAAGGCTATATATAATAACTCATCCGTAGCATCAGTTATCTTTTTCGAAAAGCCCGCATCATGGGCTATCCATAAGATATAATACTCGTTTTTTTCGATAATGCAACCCTTTTTATAATTTTATTCAAAGATTTATTAAAAATTTAAATGTAAGGAGCAACCGTGATGTCCGGCGGCAGCCGTCTTCCGGATCACAGATTTATATTCTCTACAAATCTTTCCGTAAAGATCCTGTCTTCCCCGAGTTCGACATGTTTTACCCTTCGTGCGAGAACGCTCATTTCCCTCCATGCATCTTCATCGAGCGCCGCGGCGGCAGCGCCCAGCATTGCTCCGTTTCCTATAAGCTCATATCTGTCAAGAGGGATATCGTAAAGCATTCCCGAATTGACCGCATTCGCAAGGTTCATATTATTTCCGAACGCGCCCGCAAGAACGATCCTGTCTATGGCGCCCGCTTCGATCTCTTTATGCGAGAGCAGGGTATCCATTCCGGAACGCACCGCGGACTTCGCAAGCTGAAGATTGCGGATATCGCCCTGGCTTATGTTTATCTTTGAATTGGAATAAGAAAGATAAAAGCTCTTGTCTATTATATCATACTCCGCGCATTTCTTATCGTTTCTCACAAAGGTGCCGAATCTGTCCAGGAGTTTAAGTTTCCTTAAGATACACAGTATATCAAGCGCTGCGCTCGCAGTGAAGCCTTTTACTCTGCCAAATGAATTATCGCCGCCGTGTATCCTTCCTGTTCCAAATACCTGATAAAAAATCCTTCCGTCTTCATCAATACCCGCTCCGGTTATTACATCTTCATCGAATTTTCTTCCGTACTTAAGCCCCATTCCCTCGAAAGCAGGTCCTGCGGCGGCGGAAGCTGCAAGAAATTCATTGCCGGTCTTAAGGATTATCTCCGCATTCGTGCCTATGTCGACTATAAGCATATTCTCATATCTGTCATTCTTTTCGCTTTTCCGAGCCGCCGCTTCATTGCCGGTATCCGTATTCGTTTGCGAAATTTTATCGTTTTTAAACATGTCTTTTCTGCCCGGCTGATCCAGGGCAGCATACAGGCAGGATAACGCATCCGCTCCAAGATGTCCTCCTATAAACGGCGGCACATAAAGCTTCACATTTTCCCCGAAGCCCTCAATAAACCCGCCAGCCTTCAATACCTCGTTACCGTTGTAACCTGTAGTAAACGGATATCTTCCCAGCCCCTCTACAGGCATATCCAAAAACAGCTGTATCATAGTCGGATTGCCGCAAAGCACAAGACCTTTGATGCTATCGTTGTTAGTGCAGACTAACTTTTCCAAAAGATTCTTAACACAGCTTCTTACCATCTTTGAAAGCTGTCTTCTCTTTATCTCGTTACTGCAGTACGCGATCCTTGATATAACATCCGGTCCCATCAGTCTCTGAGGATTAGGCGCTGTAACCGTTCCCAGAGGCTTCATTCTTCCTTTTACAAATAATCCGCACTCGATATTGGTAGTCCCTATATCCGCTACCAGCGCATAGTCCATATCATTTCTTATATTTATCTTCCTGCTTTCAAGAAGCGCGCTCCGGCTCTTCATCTCATTTTTCGCATTAGTCCTGAAGATGCAGGTGTCTTCTGTTATCATAAAATCGCAGGCAAGCCTTACAGACTCTGACAGCTCGGCTTCTGAAAGCACTTCTTTTTCTTTTTCCGTCGGCTCGCTCCTGTTTCCCCTGGTCACCACAACCTTGCACCTGCCGCAGGTTCCGCTGCCGCAGAGATCTTCCGCAAGGAGTATATTATGCTTCTTAAGAACGGACATCAGCTTCTCAGGTCCCGGCACATCAATCGTAATATTATCCGGTAAAATAACAAGTTTCATATGATCTTTCCTCTTACACACCCCGTGTGTGTATATTTCCCTGCACACCCCGTGTGCATGAAAAAGGCTATCCCAAAGGATAGCCAAATCAACTTCGTATTACAATATAACTATTTCTAAAAAGTTTTTTAAAAAGACTATAGAAAAAGGCACACTGAAAACAATTTTGATTATATTCTTGTAACGTTAGCTGCCTGAGGTCCCTTAGCACCTTCTACAACATCAAACTCAACGGCCTGACCCTCTTCAACAGTCTTATATCCTTCCATATTAAGACCTGAATAATGTACGAAAACATCGTTACCCTGCTCGTCTGTGATAAAGCCAAAGCCCTTCTGGTTATTAAACCACTTTACTGTACCTTTCATTGTATTTCCTCCAGAAATTCTACGGTTCGTATAGATTTTTGCACTGCAAAGAACCGCTTAGTTAACGAAATATATTGTAACATAATTCTAATGTATTTGTCAACTAAAAGTATCTTTGAGAAAATATCTAAAAGTATCTTTGAGAAAATATCTATATATGAACCATTTATGATATTATCCTATTCACCAGTATACCTTTTATACAAGATAATTTGTTCTCTAGAATCTATTCACGAAATAGACGGTGAAAGCTTTCTCTCTCCTTTCTCGCCTACGTCTAGTGACTCTGTTTCTTGTTTTCCTGTTTGCAGTCACCCAATTTGCCTCCGCCAGGTGACTCATTTTTCAGTTTTCCCGTTTGCAGTCACCTTTTTTGTCTCTGACGGGTGACTCATTTTTCAGTTTTCCCATTTGCAGTCACCTTTTTTGCCTCTGCCGGGTGACTCATTTTTCAGTTTTCCTATTTTGAGTCACTCAATTTGCCTCCGCAGGGTGACTCGTTTCTGGATTCTTCCATTTTGAGTCACTCCTCCGATCGCTTGTAGCCCGCCCACACCGGGATGCGCCAAGTCAGATCCGTAAATTCTGCTTGCACACCCCAGTGTGCAAAAGAGATGGGTTGAAAAAAGAACCTGACGCATCAGGTTCTTCTATGTATTATTCTAGGCTATCGTCTCCGCAGCTCTTACCGTTTCTTTGTCAACTCCGCTTGCAGGAGACAGAGAACCGTCCATCCTTTGGAACCATCCCCTGTCTCCTTCCAGCATACAAACCGATATTTATTCTAAAACTTATATCTTCTTTATAGTAACACTTGTCCCCTGTCCCTTAGCTTTAAGAACTCCGTTCTTATATGTGGTAACCTTAGCGCTTGGAACATAGATCACCGCATTCCACTTAATACCTTTAAGAGCATTCGCTCCGACTGTAGAAAGTTTTGAACTCCTTAGGTAGCGACTTGTAAGTGACGAAGTATTTTGGAACGCATACTGTCCGACACTTGTCAGATTGCTGCCGAGGCTTATATACTTTGCTGCTTTGCAGCCTGAGAATGCATATTCTCCCGCCACCTTTGCTGCCGCAAAGGTGATCTGTCCCGCTGTTGCTCCGACCTTGGTAAGGGCTGTACAATTTCTAAATATACTTTTTCCTACGTTAGCAACCTTTGTACAGCCTGCTACGGATGTAAGTTTGCTGTTGCCGTAAAATGCGAAGTCACCTATTCCTGTTACTCCTACACAGCCTGTTACTGTGGTAAGCGCTGTGTTTCCACAAAAGGCATATGAACCAATGGTCTTGCACGCCGCACCAATAGTTACTTCCGTCATTCCTGTGCAATTACTGAATGATCTGGTTCCTATATAACTCATCGGACTTGATGTTACAAGCTTCTTTATTCCTTTGCACTCATAGAACGTATATCCACCAATCTTCTCGCAAACCGGAAGATTAATTGTTCCCGCTGTTGTACCTATTGTTGCAAATTTATAAAACGTTTGCCTGAATAGTCTCTACGCCTGCAGGCAGTGTAACATTTGTTATGCTGTCACAATATGAAAATGCGCTATGTCCTATAGCAGTAACTTTAAGGTCATTGATCTTTTCAGGTATTTTCACGGTCTTGCTCTTACCGTTGTATTTTGTGATCATGCACCCATCCGTTCCTATATTCGTATATTCATAGTCGCCATATGTAGCTGCGTTACTCTCCATAACGTTTATGACGGTTGTCATTAGCATGATGGCAATTAATGTTGACAGTGATTTAAGTCCAATCTTCTTTTTTATGATGTTCTTCCCCTTTTCCTTTTTATTTTTCAAACCTTCGTCGTCCACTTTCCCGCATCCCAGACTTTAGCCCCGATGCTTTCGTAAAACTCCGGTTCGTGGCATACCATAAGTATGCTGCCTTTATATTCGTTGAGCGCCCTCGACAATTCTTCTTTTGCATCCACATCAAGATGATTGGTAGGCTCGTCCAAGACCAACAGGTTTGATTCCCTGTTAATAAGTTTGCACAGCCTTACTTTTGCCTGTTCGCCTCCGGAAAGCACCCTGCATTTGCTCTCTATATGCTTAGTCGTAAGCCCGCATTTCGCAAGAGCGGATCTTACCTCATACTGCGAAAATCCGGGAAATTCATTCCATATTTCCTGCAGACAGGTCGTATCGATATCCGCAGGCATCTCCTGTTCAAAATATCCTATCTCAACATTTTCTCCAAGCTCTACGCTGCCCGAGATCGCGGGAATGAGTCCCAGGATGCTTTTTAACAAAGTGGTCTTTCCTATTCCGTTCGCTCCCGTTATAACAATTCTTGAACCGCGTTCCATGCTTAGATCAAGCGGTGATGAAAGCGGTTCATCATAACCGATCACCAGGTCATGCAACTCAAAAAGGATTTTCCCCGGAGTCTTTGCCACTTTGAAATGAAATTCAGGCTTCGGCTTATCATATACTTTCTCAATGATATCCATGTTATCAAGCTTCTTTTGACGCGACATGGCCATGTTTCTTGTCGCGACCCTTGCTTTATTTCTCGCAACGAAATCCTTAAGTTCTGCGATCTCCTGCTGCTGGCGGTTGTAGGCGGCTTCACGCTGGCTCTTCTTCATCTCATAGACTTCAAGGAATTTATCATAATCTCCGACATAGCGGTCAAGGCTGTGATACTGACCGTCCATGTGGTAAATGATATTTACAACGCTGTTGAGGAACGGAATGTCATGCGATATAAGGATAAATGCATTCTCATATTCCTGCAGATATCTTGTAAGCCACGCGATATGCTCTTCGTCCAGATAGTTTGTCGGCTCGTCCAACAGGAGTATGTCCGGCTTTTCAAGCAGGAGTTTTGCAAGAAGGACCTTAGTCCTCTGTCCTCCCGAAAGCTCGGTCACATCCCTTTCAAGTCCAAGATCAAGAAGTCCCAACGCCCTTGCAACTTCCTCGATCCTGGCATCTATCATATAAAAATCATGATTGGTCAAAAGATCCTGAATCGTTCCCGTCTCTTCGAGATAAGCATTCATCTCGTCTTCGGTCGCTTCGCCCATCTTCTCATAAAGTTCGTTCATCCTCTGTTCCATGGCAAAAAGCGGTTTAAAGGCGTCCGCAAGCACGTCGCGTATGCTCATGCCCGCCTTTAAAACTGCATGCTGATCAAGATATCCGGTCTTGACATTCTTAGCCCATTCTATCCTGCCTTCATCCGGCATCAGCTTTCCGGTGATTATATTCATAAATGTTGATTTGCCTTCTCCATTTGCTCCAATAAGACCTATATGTTCGCCCGCCAGAAGTCTGAAAGAAACATCTTCGAATATGGCTCTGTCTCCGAAACCGTGGGTTAAATGTTCAACGTTTAAAATACTCATTTCATGTTACCATCCTTTAGTTCTGTATCTTTTTCCCCGGATCTTTGTCAATCTGTCCTTACCGCCGGATCGGATCAAGCGATCATTCATAAACTCCAGGCTTTATCGCCGCAGCTTCATTCCGTTTATAAACTCCGGGCTTTATCGCCGCAGCTTCGTTCCGCGGAAAACGGGCAGATATTTTTTATCAATTGGAGTATGGGATCTGAAAATAATCTTTTATCTCATTTTAACCCTCAATCATACAGTTGAGATTCATCCCAACCATACTCTTCCGATTCCGGATCATCCGGATCAAAATCATCCGATTCCTGATCTTCATATTCCTGATCGTCATATTCCTGATCGTCATATTCCTGATCATCATATTCCTGATCGTCATATTCCTCATCGTCATATTCCTGATCGTCATATTCCTCATAGTCTGAATCCGGGTCAAACAGTTTCAGATCATCAATATCTATATCATAATCTTTGCCGCCTGCTATTAATAATATCTTGCAATAAGCAGCATATCTTTTACTGTCTTTATACCCGTCGAGATCCTCAAACTTTTCCAGGGCTTCTTCATACCTTCCCTGTTCATAAAGACTTACCGCCTGATTATATTTTGGCTTTTGAATAAAAACTCTTTTCATAAGTATAAACATAACGATTGCCGCAATAATAAATGCAATACTCCTGCTTCGCTTTTTTGCATCTTCTTTCGGCTTTTTTATTACGCGCTCGTTGTTCAGACTGACCCTCTGATCTTCACTCTTTAATTCACTTATCTTTTGCTGACAGAATTCATAACGTTCATCCGAATCCTTATATCCCGAGATCGACTTATATATCCTTGCTGCCGATCTGTAAGCGGAAAGACAGTTGGCATTAATTAAACGGTTCGCTTTTAAATACAGTTCTTCTTCACCGGACCGGCCGCCCTCTTTACTCAACATTCCGTACTCTTCGCTCGTTCGGGTTTGTCCGGCTTCATCTTTCACGGCATTTTCGCTATATGTATTGTCTTTTTCATGACCATTTTCATTATTATCGGTATCATAGGCTCCTATCTTATAATCGTCAATACTGCCTGTGCCTGTCATGTAATCGTCAATACTGCCTGTGCCCATCTTGTAGTCGTCAATACTGCCTGTGCCTGACATGTAGTCGTCAAGACTGCCTGTGCCTATCTTGTAGTCGTCCAAACTGCCTGTGCCTGTCATGTAGTCGTCCACGCTGCCTGTTCCTATCTTATAGTCGTCAGTATTTTCAAAATAATCTTTATAGGTTGACATATGATATCTCCGTTAGTCTTCTCTATTATTTCAAATTTCTTTCGGTCTTTGGAAGCTGATTATTGTTTGCAAAAACGCCGTTGGCTTTCTTTAACTTAGTTTTCTCACGGATTATAAACAGCCTTTCCCTTATATTGTAAAAAATCCATTGGGATACTCCTTTGACACATAAAGCTTCGTTCAGCAACATATGTGAAATTTTTGTCCGAGTTCTTCACCCGGTACAATAACTACGCCATAAACGGAACCATCCATGGAATCTGTCAACGCTATAAGATATTGTATCATTCTGGTAATAAAACCCTATGTTATATTTTTTTCAAAAATATCTTGTCCGTGGTATCCGATCAAATCTAACATATAACTGACAATATCGTTTGGCGTTCTCTCGCTTCCGGATTTTTTCCTCGACTCCAAATCCATTCCGTCTGTTAATAGTGAGAATAAATCCTCCATCAATTCTTCAAATGTTTTATCGTTAAGGTCATATCTTTCGAAATCTAATGAAGTATATTCTTTACAAATGTCTTC
>CACZSY010000025.1 GCA_902783965.1 uncultured Lachnospiraceae bacterium | reverse complement strand
TGGCTCGGTATGGGTAACTGCCTCGAAAAAGGCGATCGCATATTGCATGGATCCGAGAAATAATCTTGGCGAGGAAAACATTTTTATGTTTGAAGAGCTCTCTTATGATAAGGAGTATCATGTTCAGAGCGGAGTCGAAAAGATCTTAAAAGGCTCATGCATGTATCAAAGCACTTTTGATTATACGGACGCCCTTGGTAATAGATCAAAATGCTTTTATTCTAAGGCATTTATGGATGCGGCGGCCTATGCGGATGTCAATCCGTATCACCTTGCCATAAGGTCGAAGCAGGAGGTTGCCAATTCGCTTAGATCGCTTTCGGCCATGGCAAGCGGAAATGTCAGCGGATATGAAGGCTATTATAATTTTTACGGCATAGGGGTTTACAACAGCAGGCTGAACCTCGGAGCTGTCAAGAACGGACTGTATTACGCCAAGAACGGCGGAAACAATGCTTCGTTGAATCAAAAGATGCTTATTCCTTGGAATGATCCTTACAAAGCTATCAAGGGAGGAGCTTATTTCCTTGGAAATACATATATTCAGCAAGGACAGAATACGGTTTATCTTGAAAAATTCAATCTGACCCCGCGTTACAGATACGCCCATCAGTATATGGGCAATGTCGCGTGCGCCCAGGTAGAAGCGGCAAATACCTACAAGCTCTATTCTTCACTGGAAGGACTGGAAAATATGAAGATAGTATTCAGCATACCGGTATTTGAATCGATGCCGAAAGATCCGAGTCCGAAGCCCTGACCGGAGGTTATTTGCAGACATTTTGTCGGAAACAGTTCTTTCGCGGAACAATTGATGAATCAAATGACGAATCTTTTTGTTTATGGAAGAAATGACGCAATCTTTTATTGACTTTAAAGCGTATGTGTGATAACAATTATTAATGGACTGCAGCGCTCACTGAACGGTCTGAAATGGACGCAGGTGATCGCCGCAAGATTTGAAGGAGGATGCTTTTTTAAATTATGTTTAAAACGATAGAGTTGAAAACTGCAGCAGCCGCGTTGCGGATGCCGCATAAAAAGCTGATCATGGGAGTTATCGGTATCATTTCTGTCCTTATGATATGCTTATTATCACACAACCGGGCTTTTGCGGCCAACGCCACGATCGAATTTGAAGCGGATAAGATGATAGCCAAAGCAGGCGATACGATCACCGTGACCATGACGATATCGACCGGTGACGGTGAGCTGGGAGATATCGATGCGTTTATAGCATACAATTCTTCAGTTCTCGAATATGTCAGTAATACAAAGAAGATAAGCGGCAACAGCGGGCTGCTCATGCTCAGGGATATCGCCAAGGAATCTGGCGGAGCTAAAAAAGAATATAAGCTTCAGTTCAAAGCCCTTGCGGCAGGAGTTTCAACAGTGGAGATAAGCGGCGGAAGAGCCGAAGTCATGAATTTTACGGATAAGACTCTCATGACCACTTCATTTGATTCCATATCCGTGGCGGTAGGAGCCGCAGCGGACGCAAGCAATGACAATACGCTTAAGTCACTTAAGCTGAGCCCTGGAAAGCTTGACCAGGAATTTGACCCGGAGATACTCTCATATCGTGTGACGCTTCCGTATTCGGATGAGTTCATAGTGTTCAGCGCGATCCCGAACGATAATACGGCTACTGTTGAGATAAAGGGCAATGAAGATCTTGTAGTGGGATGGAATCATCCTAAGATCACTGTTACGGCGGAATCCGGAAAGATCAGGGAATATGAATTTTCCGTTTACAGACAGAGCGAGAAAGAGACACAGGACGCGCAGGGCAAGGATCTGATCGAAGAACTTGTAAGTTCGGATAATTTCAAGGTGCTCAATGACGACGGTACCAAGATAATACAGAGCCAGTATGCATATCAGCTTGTGGATCTGGAGGATAGTTCCAAGATACCGACAGGTTACCAGAAGACTTCCATGAAGATCTTCGACAGCATAAGCATTCCTGTCTATACTTTAAGCAATAATGTTAACAGCGATTATCTCCTTATCTACGCAAGCGACGCGTCGGGAGTTCCGCAGTTTTATCAGTTTGACAAGGTTGAAAAGACCATACAGAGATATAACGGAAATCTCAGGGATACAGTAAGCAGGAATGACGCCGTTGAGATGACGGCTGACGAATACAGTCAGAAGCTTAATAACTTCGCGATAATAATCGCGGTACTTGCTTCTCTGCTTGCAATGCTCCTTGTTCTGTCCGTAAAGCTTCTGATAAAAGTCAGGGGTATCAGCTCGGATGAACTGGATTGAAAATAAAAATTACCATTATAATGATGTTGACTAAAGCGGCTGTGTGTTATATGATATATATAACACACAGCCGTCTTTATATCATAGGAAATTTCGTCAATTTCTTATGATATAAAAACACTCCGTGTGGATGCGTACTCGCGCGTTAGGAAATATGTCAGCTGACGCTGACTGCTCATGAGTTTTTTACTTGCTGAGAGAGGTGAGAGAATTGTTCGTTGAGATTGACTTTAACAGTGATGAAGCGTTATATGTCCAGCTCAGGGATCAGATCATTCTGGGGATCGCGTATTCAAAGCTTTCTCCGGGACAAAGCCTTCCTTCCGTCAGAGATCTTGCAGAAGATATAGGTATCAATATGCACACGGTCAACAAAGCATATTCCATACTTAAGCAGGAGGGATATCTTAAACTGGACAGAAGAAACGGCGCGGTGATAAGCGTTGATATAGATAAGCTTAAAGCTGCGGGACAGATGTACGACCAGCTGAAGGTAACTCTGGCCAAGGCAGCCTGCAAAGGTATAGACCGCAAAGAAGCTCTGGAAGCCGTAAATGAGATCTATGACAGCTTTGAAGCCTGCGGTCAGGTTCAAAACAAGTAGTTTGAAAGGAAGCAGACACGATCTGTCTGCGGTGAATATCAATAATGAATAAGAGATTTACGGACAGCGCGATCGATGCGCTGGAATACGCAAAGATAATGGCGATGCAGATGTGCCACAGTCATGTTGGAACGGAACATATACTGATAGGTCTGGCGCATGTGCAGGGAGTGGCAGCTTCGGTACTTGAAAAGTCCGATATTAAAGAACAGAAACTGGTGATGATCGTATCGGAATTGTCGGCGGCGAAAAAGAGTTCAATAGGGTTTGAAAGACCTTATTCCGAATATCTTACCGCAAGGGCTCAGAAGATCCTGGAAAACGCGGTGGTCATCGCAACGGGTACAGGATGTAAGAAAGCAGGGACCGAGCACATACTTCTTGCGATCATTAAGGACGGAGGCTGCATGGCCAACCAGCTCCTGACTTCTGTGGGAGCGGATATTTCCAAGCTGTATGTGGAATCGCTTACCGCTCAGGGCGTGGATCCGACGACAGCGAAGAATGATTATGTGGCTTATGTAAGAAGCCTGAGAAATTCGAGCAGGACTCCGGTTACGGATCAGTTCGGAAAAGATCTTACCAGGATGGCGCTTGAAAACAAGCTTGATCCGGTCATAGGAAGAGAGACCCAGATCGAAAGACTGCTTCAGATACTCTGCCGAAGAACCAAGAATAATCCATGCCTTATCGGCGAGCCGGGAGTCGGAAAGACTGCGGTTGTGGAGGGGCTTGCAAAGAGGATAAGCGAAGGCAGGGTCCCTAAGCTGCTTGCGGACAAGAGAGTGGTCAGCCTCGATCTTTCCTCAATGGTGGCAGGCACGAAATACAGAGGTGAATTTGAAGAGAGGATCAAGGGTCTGATAAATGAAGTGGCGGCCGACAGGGATATCATCTTATTTATTGATGAGATACATACGATGATAGGAGCGGGCAACGCCGAGGGTTCGATGGATGCCGCGAATATCCTGAAGCCTGCGCTTTCCAGAGGAATGATACAGGTCATAGGAGCCACGACCAGAGAAGAATACAGAAAGCATTTTGAAAAGGACGCGGCGCTTGAAAGGAGATTCCAGAAGGTGGAGGTCGAGGAACCGACCTTCGATGAATGTCTTGATATCCTGAAAGGGTTAAGACCTAATTACGAAGAGCATCATGATGTAAGGATAAGCGATGAGGCGCTGACGGCAGCAGTCAGGCTTTCGGCGAGATATATCAACGACAGATTTCTTCCGGATAAGGCGATAGATGTAATGGACGAAGCCTGCGCGAGAAAGAAACTGAATTTCTTCAGAAGGGATGATGAAGAATTCAGCAGGCTTGAAGACAGGCTTAATGAATTATTAAAGCAGAAGGAAGAATGCATCCTGGAGGGGGATTTTGAAGGAGCGTTAAAGATAAAGAAAAGATGCCAGACGATCAGGGGAAAACTTGAAGCGCTCAATACCGAAGACAGTGAGGAAAGCGAAGACGGCGCACTGATCGTAAATGAAGACGATATAGCGGATATCATTTCCGGGCAGACCAAGGTGCCGGTTTCCAGACTGAAAGAAGCTGAGAGCGTCAGAATAGCCGGGCTTGAAGATGAGCTAAAAAAGAGAGTGGTAGGACAGGATGAAGCCGTAAGCGTGATCGCCAAAGCTATCCGCAGAGGCAGGGTAGGGCTTAAAGATCCCAACAGACCGATCGGTTCGTTTTTATTCCTGGGACCTACGGGCGTCGGCAAGACGGAGCTTTCCAAGGCTCTGGCGGCGTCGGTATTCGGCAGCGAAGACAATATGATAAGAGTGGATATGTCCGAGTATATGGAGAAGCATTCCGTATCGAAGATGATAGGTTCACCGCCGGGATATGTAGGCTATGACGAGGGCGGTCAGCTTTCGGAGATGGTAAGGACAAGACCGTATTCGGTAATACTGTTTGACGAGATCGAGAAAGCCCATTCGGATGTCTTCAACATCCTGCTGCAGGTGCTCGACGACGGAAGGATAACTGATTCGAGAGGCAGGGTGGTCAGCTTTAAGAACACCATCATCATCATGACCAGCAACGCCGGCGCTTCAAGGATAATAGCCCCGAAGCTTCTGGGATTTGCCACAAGGGAAGATGAAAATGAGGATTATAAGAAGATGAAGGAAAATGTCATGGACGAGGTGAAGAACATTTTCAAACCGGAATTCATCAACCGTATCGATGACATTATAGTCTTTCACAGTCTTACCAAGGATAATATTAAAGAGATCGCGCGTATCATGACGAACGAGATAGTCGCCAGGGCAAAAGAGCAGCTGGATATTAAGCTTAAGCTGGATGAAAGTATGATAGAGATGGTGGCTGAGCAGGGATTCGACAGGGATTACGGCGCAAGACCTTTAAGAAGGGCGGTTCAGACCCATATAGAAGATGTCCTTTCACAGGAATATCTTGCCGGCAATATCGCGCAGGGGTATACTGTTACCATGAGTTATCAGGACAAAAAGACAGTTATTAAGAAAAGAAAACCAAAAAATACACTTAAGGAGGCATAACAATGTCAGTAGTAGAACAATTGATCGTTAAGGACGAAAACACATTAAGTTTTGGTAATTACAAACTTGATACCAAGACCAAGCTTAAGGATTTTGAATTCAAGGGAGATCTTTATAAGATCAAGACTTTTTATGAGATAACCAAGCTTGAGAAGAACGGACTGTTCGTTTACGAGTCTGTTCCGGGAACCGCGGTTCATAATTTTGACGCGGCCGGAGACAGGGTAAGCTTTGAAGTTGAAGGAAAGAGCGACGCGCAGATCACATTGGAGCTTGAAGAGTCAACAGAATATGATGTGACTATCGGCAATCAGGATGCGGGCGTTATGAGGACCAATCTCGGAGGAAAGCTTATACTCAGTGTTGAACTTGAGGAAGATAAACCTCTTAAGGTTGTTATTGTCAAGAAATGATCAATGTAACGGCACAGAGCCGGATAACGGTGTTTTGGGTTGTTATTGTCAAGAGATAAAAGAAAATAAGGAGTTTTGATGGCAAAGAAGATAACGGCATTTTTCTGCAGGGAGTGCGGGCACGAGTCGGCAAAGTGGATGGGACAGTGCCCTGCCTGCAGGGCATGGAATACATTTGTTGAAGAAAAGATATCACCGGTGACGCAGAAAGCGAAGCCGGTGAATGCGTTAATACAGGAAAACGGCGGCATTACCCGTCTGTCCGAGGTCATCGTGACCGATGAGGACAGGATACATACAGGCATAAGTGAGCTTGACAGAGTGCTTGGAGGCGGTATCATCAGAGGCGGTCTCTGCCTGGTGGGAGGGGATCCTGGAATCGGGAAATCCACCCTCCTTCTTCAGATGTGCAGAAATCTCGCCAATGATAACAGAAAGGTCTTATATGTGTCCGGTGAAGAGTCCGCGATGCAGATTAAGATGAGAGCAGACAGACTTGGCGGATTCAGAAATGATATTGACCTTCTCGCGAGAAATGATCTGGAGGGGATTATCGCCGTTATTGAAGAGAATCGTCCGGAAGTGGTCATCATCGATTCCATACAGACGATGATGAGCGAAGCCAGCGATTCGGCTGCGGGAAGCGTGAGCCAGGTAAGGGAGGCGACGCAGAGCTTTTTAAGGGTTGCCAAGGTATACGGCATATCCATTTTTATCATCGGGCATGTGACCAAGGAAGGCGTGGTCGCAGGACCGAGGGTATTGGAGCATATGGTAGACACCGTATTGTATTTTGAGGGTGACAATCAGGCGTGCTACAGGATACTGCGCGCGGTCAAGAACCGTTTCGGTTCAACCAACGAGATAGGCGTGTTCAGCATGAATTCTTCGGGACTTGAAGAAGTGGTCAATCCTTCCGAATACATGCTTAACGGCAAGCCGGAAAAGGAACCGGGTTCTGTCGTCACCTGCTGCATGGAAGGGAGCAGACCGATACTCGTCGAGGTTCAGGCACTGGTATGCCAGACTAATTTCAGCATGCCGAGGCGTACTGCCGTCGGAGCCGATTACAACAGGGTCAATCTCCTTATGGCAGTAATGGAAAAAAGAATGGGAATACAGTTTTCCGGATGCGACGCCTATGTGAATATCGCGGGAGGAATGAAGATAAATGAACCATCTCTCGATGTGGCTATAGTAGCGGCGCTTTTGTCAAGTTATAAGAACCGGAGTTTTACTTCAAAGGTTCTGGCGTTCGGAGAAACCGGACTGACCGGCGAAGTCAGGGCGGTAAGCGGAGCCGCACAGAGGGTCAGGGAAGCGGTGAAACTGGGTTATGATCATATAATCATGCCGCTTGCGAATTTCAGGACACTGCCGGATGAGATAAAGAATGATCCTCAGGTCTGCATATTCCCTGTGGCAAATATAAGGGATATCGGGGAAGTCGTGCAGTAACGACATAGGGCAATTTTTTAAAAAACTATTGACAAGCCCCCAAAAAAACTATATAATAGCAGAGCAGTGTTCGCACAGGGGTATAGTTCAGCTGGTAGAATAACGGTCTCCAAAACCGCAGGTCGTGGGTTCAAATCCTACTGCCCCTGCTATTATGAAAAGTCGATTTGATGGCTGGCATCAGATCGGCTTTTTCTCTTTTTTTATGCACAGGGGCGGCGATAGGAAAAAGTCAGCTGACGCTGACCGCCGCCCCGCGCGGCGAGTAGGTTCGATTTCATCTCTCCTACTCGATATATGTACAGGGGTGCCTATTTATAAAACGAAGAGAAAACCCACTGCCCTTTGGGCGGTGGGTGACTCTCTGACAGGTGCTGGGTTCAAGCCCAGTACCTGTC
>CACZSY010000024.1 GCA_902783965.1 uncultured Lachnospiraceae bacterium | reverse complement strand
TCCCCTCGCGACCGCCTGTTTTCAGGGTCCGCGGCAGCAAATTACGCATTTTCATTGATTTTTGCTGCTTTTTTTCCTCCGCGACCGCCTGTTTTCAGGGTCCGCAGCAGCAAATTACGCATTTTCATTGATTTTTGCTGCTTTCCACTGCATGCCATCTATACATTATAAAAATAATGGTCTTTCAGCTGGTTAGATTCATCTGGATAAACAGATAAACTTGCATTAAAGCAGCTGATTTATTGCTTGTTAAGAAGAACTGTGATTAGTAACTAAATCTTGTCAACTCGCAATCCGCTTTGTTTCCTGCTAATATAAAACGGATTGCTTCGCAATCCTGACAGGTACCGGACTTGAGCCCGGCAACTGTCAGAGAGTCATCCACAGCCCAAAGGTCAGTGGAGTTTCGTCTGAGATATCAACACTTTGCTGTCGCACATGCTTTCTATCACCATCTCATCATGCGAGATAAGAATATAAGTAAGTTTTCTTTCTTTTTTTAAATGAGCCAGCAGGATAAGCACCTGCTTCGCGACCGTCGCGTCCAGTGCGGAAACCGGCTCATCCAGGATTATTATATCGTTATCCGAGATCAGCGCCGCCGCTATCGCCACTCTCTGGCGCTGTCCTCCAGAAAGCTGCGCCGCATGCCTTCCCGCAAATTCCATTGAAAGTCCTACTTCCTCAAGTATCCCCTTTATCCTCGCCCGCCTTTCTGCTTTATCTTTAATCCCCGAAAGGATAAGCGGTTCTTCAAGCATCTTTAGCACCGTCATTGAAGGATTAAGGCTTGCATAAGGATTCTGAAATACCATGCCGATTTTTCCGTCTATGATCAGTTTACCCGAAAACGGCTTTAAAAATCCGCAAAGAAGTTTCGCAAGCGTACTCTTTCCGCTTCCCGAAGGTCCGCAGATGCCCATTGTCTCTCCCTTGCGTACTATAAAGGAAATATCATTTATTACATTAAGTCTCTTTTTACCCTTTCCGTAACCCGCGCAGATGCCCTCAGCGCTCACTGCCGCATCGCCGAAAGCTTTTTCTTTGCATGTAAGATCAAGATTCCCGAGATAGGAACCGATAAGTTTCTTAGTATATTCTTCCTTCGGCGAATCAAATATATCCTTTACTGCAGCTCTTTCTATAACTTTTCCGTCTTCCATGACGAGCACGTCATCGCACAGTTCCTTTACCATATAGAGATCGTGGCTTATAAAAATGATCCCCGTCTTTGTCTTCTTATTGATCTCTTTTAACAGCCCGATCATTGAAAGCGCCGTTTTTCTGTCAAGCGCCGTCGTAGGTTCGTCGGCAACGAGCAGCTTTGGAGAGCGCAGCATCGCCATCGCGATAAGGACCCTCTGGCACATTCCACCGGAAAGCTCGCACGGATAAGATGAATAAACCCTTTCGGCGTCATCAAGCTTCACATCTTTTAATGCCTGTAATATCTTTTGCTTTCTGCGCTCTTTTGCCGAGGCTGTACCGCCTGTTCTCCCCGCGGCCGTATCTTTAGCTTCGTGCTCCCCGTTACCGTCGTCCGGCAGCGCCTCTTCAAGCTGTTTTCCTATCTTTATGAGCGGATTGAGAGCCTGCATCGGCTCCTGAAAAATATATCCGATCTCTGAACTCCTTAATGCACGTAGTCCTTCCGTATCAAGTTCAGCAATATCTCTTCCTTTAAAATAAATATGACGGCTCTTTATCACTGCCTCTTTTCTGAGCAGGGAGGCGAGACTCATCGCGCTCACGCTCTTTCCCGAACCGGATTCGCCGACGATCCCCAGAATCTGCCCTCTCTTCACATAGAAGCTCACATCATCGACAACCGGTTTCTCCTGATCTTCAAAACTTACGGTAAGTCCGTCCGCCCAAAGTATGATATCATCATGTTTTTCCGATCCCGCAGGCATCTTTGCCGACGATCCATCTTCCGATCCCGCAGGCATCTTTGCCGTCGATCCATCTTCCGATCCCGCAGGAATCTTTGCCGACGCCCCGTTTTCCGGTATCCTGATCCTCTCAGGGTCTTCGATAAATGTCCTTGAAGGAACTCCTTCATTGATAAGTCCCGCGGAAAGTATGATCAGTATAAGAACTCCGCCCGGCGCGATGCACCACGGAGCGCTTACAAGCGCGCTCTGGGCGTAGGCAAGCATTTTTCCGAGACTTGCCGCCGGCGGCTGGATCCCAAGCCCCAGATAACTAAGCGACGACTCCGCCATAACCGCATTATTAAAGCCTATTATCGCTGCGGAAATGATAACGCCCCGAAGCCCCGGCAGTATATGAATGAACATTATCCTTAAAGGTTTCGCTCCCATAAGCCGCGCGTTAAGGACATATTCAGTATTTTTCTCTCTCATGAACTCCGCCCGCACTATCCTTGTAAAGCTTGGAATAAATGCTATATAAAGCGCGGTTATCATGCTTTTTAGTCCCGTCCCCATCACACTTACGCAGATGAGCGCAAGCAGCATGCTCGGAAACGATGATATAGCGTCAAGTATCCTTATTATTATCTTGTCTGCAAATGATCCGAAATATCCCAATACCGCTCCAAGGACAATTCCCGTAACAAGGCTTAACGCGATGCTCGCTCCGGCTACACAAAGCGAAACCCTCGTTCCGGTCATGACTCTTGAAAACATGTCCCTGCCGAAATTATCGGTCCCGAGCAGATGCGCCGGCGACGGGGCTTCAAACCTCGCGGCGCTGTCCATCCCGTCAGGATCATAAGGCGTATAAAATACGGAAACAACTGCCATCAGGACGATAATCGCCATGATGATACAGCCTGCCAATAATTTTTTATTTATCTTTTTACGCTCCATCTAGTTCCCGTTCCTTTCTTTCGGATCGAGACAGTGATAAAGCACGTCTGCCAGCATATTGAAAAGTACTACAAGAAATGCGATATACATTATGATCACTCCGGCAACATTATGATCCCTCGAACGGATCGAAGTGACAAGCAGCCTGCCCATTCCCGGAACCGAAAAAACCTGTTCGGTAACTATGCTTCCGGCAAGTATCTGGGCAGCGATCACCGCCATAAATGTGATCACGGAAACCAGCGAATTTTTCAGCACATGGCGAAACATTATCTTATTATCCGAAAGTCCTTTGCTCTTCGCAGTCCTGACATAATCCATGCCAAGCTGACCGGCTATCGAATTTCTCAGGAATTTCACCGTCATCGACATCTTGGGAAGCGCTATGGCAAATGCCGGCGCGAGCATATATGTAAAAAATGCTCCCGCATCTGTCCTGAACGAGACATATCCTCCCGCCGTAAACCAGTTAAGACCAATTCCGAAGATGACCGTTATGATCATTCCCATAAAAAATTCCGGAGTCGCCATCAATATATCCGTAGAAAAACCTATGATATTATCCGCAGCTCCTCCCTGCCTTTTGGCGGAGATGATCCCCAGCGGAACTGCCATTATAATTATCAGGCCCAAAGACATTGCCGCAAGTATCAGCGTCACTTTAAGGCGGTCTTCTATAAGTTCCGTTACAGAAATATTGTACTGCGAGGATTTTCCCGCGTCGCCTTTTAAAAGACCGCCCATCCATTCACAGTATTCCGTCACCGTTTCTTTAAAACTTTTGCCCTCGTCTTCATTTATATCGCTTTCAAGACCCTTTGAAACCGTCTCGCTGTCCCCGGGGATTATGTAAAAAGCAGCAAAGGTAAGAACCGATACTGCCCATACGGTAGCGATAAGCGCTACAGCTTTACGAACCAAATACTTCATACCCTTGCTGCTCCTGTCTGATTATCTCTTTCCGGTTTTTCTGTCCGTTCTTCTCTTTCGGTTTTTTCCGTCCGGTTTTCCCGTCTGATTTTTACTTACAGTCTTTCCGTCCGGTTTACTTAAAACTTATGCCCGACATATCCAACACCTGAACAGGATAGAATCTGATTCCGGTCAGTTTATCATTTACCGCCATCAAAAGAGCCGGATCCTGAATGAACGCCGCTGTCGCGTCCTTTGCCATAAGCATCTGTATTTCCTTATAAAGCTTTATCTTCTCATCTTCATCTGTGGTCGATTTTGCTTTCGCAAATAGTTCGTCAAATTCAGGATTGCTGTAGTGTACAAAATTATTTCCCGCATTTGAATCAAATCTTGCAACTGTGTCGGAAGGCGCAAGGTCACTTGCAAGTCCGATTATAGTCGCCTGATAATTGCCGCCTTTATAAACCTCGTCAAGCCATGCGGCCCAGTCAACCTGTTCTATCATCGCGACAATGCCGGCTTTCTTAAGCTGCTGCTCAATAACCTGCGCAGTATCCACATGGAAGACATAATTTGAAGGCACCTTTATGGTGAATTCCAGTTCGTCTATTCCAGCTTCCTTAAGAAGCGCTTTGGCCTTATCTATATCCTTATTATAATAATTCTTTGCCTCTTCGCTGAAATACTTCGCAAATCTCGGAGAAACGTTGGAGCCTGTTATCTCGCCCCTGCCGCCTGCAACTATGTCAAGTATCTCCTGCCTGTCGATACAATAATTTATCGCCTGTCTCACCTTAGGGTCATTGAACGGTTCTTTTTCACAGTTAAAATAAAGTCCCTGTACAAGGTTCATGGTGCCCGTCTCAAGTCTGTAGCCCTTCGGAAGCGAAGACGCCTGCGACTCCGTAAGATATGGTATGATATCCACATTGCCCGAAGAAAGCTCTAAGAAAAGCGCGTCAATATCGGACGCTATCTTGAACGTGACCTTATCGAGCTTGGCCTTTTCGCCCCAGTAATCTTCATTTTTTACAACCACAAAGCTTTCAAGCGGCGTGTAGGATTCAAATTTGAACGGACCTGTTCCCACAGGATTCTTTGCCTGATCCTTATAATCTTTCGGCAGGATCGCAACGGTAAGAAAGCCTAAGAGTTCTGTGTCAGATTCCTTAAGCTTAAGCTCGATCGTGTCATCATCCTTTATCACAACCTCGTCGATTACGGAAAGCGCTTTTTCCACATTGACTTCGCTGTCCTTGTCCGCTGTGATGCCCGCGATCCTTTCAAGCGAATATTTCACATCCTGCGCAGTCACTTGTGCTCCGTTATGGAACTTTACGCCTTTTCTGAGTTTAAATGTATACAGTTTTCCATCAGGGGATATTTCAAAGCTTTCGGCTACCGCAGGCACAAGATTTCCCTTGGTATCAGCCTTTACAAGACCTTCAAAGACATTGAACAGAACCTCCTTCGTTCCTGCCGCAACACATACGTGAGGGTCAAGACTATCCATGTCCTGTGTGATTCCTACTACGATGGACCCATCATTTCCGGCTGTTTCTTTCTTAGAGCAGGCAGCTGCCGCAAAGACCAGAGCCAGAACTGTCACTAAAAGCGCAAACTTTTTAATGCATTTCTTCATAAAATGATCTCTCCTTATTCAATTTTTTATTGCAGACATCTTCCGATCCCGATAAGCTCACGGAAAAGTGCAGCTTTCGGTTTCAGCAATTCATTATATATCAGAGCATCCGTATTGTAAAGCCTTTGACTGCCATTTATTATTTTGCTTGACAGCCTTATTATTTTGATTGACAGCCTTTGACAGCCATTTATTATTTTGCTATAATTAAGGTAACTATATACTCCTGCCGTTTACGGCAGGCATTTTAAAGCCGCCGCATGGCGCAGAAAGAGGTATTCATGGAGAATAAAAACGATGAGGAACTTCTGAAGGCTGCCAAGAAGAAGTTTCCAAAATGGGCTATCGCTCTTATTGTACTGGCAGTAACATGTTGTGCTTGCGCAGGTGTTTATTTCCTGGCTCCGGGTGTTAAAGAGAAAGTCGATAACAAGATCGCTCTCAACACCAAGGATTCAGATA
>CACZSY010000023.1 GCA_902783965.1 uncultured Lachnospiraceae bacterium | reverse complement strand
TCTTTCCGCTTTCGCCGATATAATCAACCATTTTTGATAAGGCTTTGTTGATGCCGCGGCATTTATATGCAACTTCAATCTCGCCGTCTACAGCGTGAAGACATGGCTTGATGTTAAGCGCTCCGGCGATAAAAGCCTTCATTCTGGTAAGTCTGCCGTTCTTGCGCAGGGCTTCAAGAGATTCAAGTACGAAAGTTGTGACCATGGCGGAACTGAATTTTTCTACGTCTGCCACAGTCTCCTCAAAGCTCATGCCTTTTTTCTTACATTTTTCAACTCTGTAGGCAATAAGAAGCTGACCAGAAGAAGCAGACCTTGAATCGAAGACATGGATCTTTACCTCAGGATGTTTTGCGGTGTACATCTGGCTTGCCACAAGGGCGCTGTTATAAGAACCACTGAGTTTTGAGGTAAGAGTTACAATATATATCTCTTCGGCATCCTTGAATCTATCAATATAATCTCCCGGTGAAGGGCATGCAGACTTAGGACAGTTCGGACTGGCTGCTTCCCTTCTTAAAAAATCTTTCTGATCGAAAGTGTCGTCATCTATTATTGTATAGTCATCAATTGTAATCGTGAGCGGAACAGAAAAATAGAAACCTTTCTTATAATCATCAGGCGTTATATCTGTACAGCTGTCACCTATTATCTTATATTTCATGATCTGTCATTCCTTTCTAAGGAGAAGATCCGGCTTTTATCGGAAACCCGGACAAACTTTATTGAGAAAAAACTGATGGTAAAACTATCCATGTGTTTGTGATTATGGCGTAACATGGTTTTAATTACCGTAAATGATAGCATATAATATCATGCGTGTCAATTATTGTATTAATCCTCATGCTGACATTATTGTATTAATCCTCATGCTGTCGTTTATAGCCTGATTACCCCTAACTTTGGTTTATTTAAAATGCTTTTTCCGGCTTTCGGGCGCCTGTTATCAGAGCCGGCGGCCGCAAAATTCGCAATTTTAATGATTTGTGCTGCTTTTTCCGGCTCATGGGCGCCTGTTATCAGAGTCGGCGGCCGCAAAATTTGCAATTTTAATGATTTGTGCTGCTTTTTCCGGCTTTCGGGCGCCTGTTATCAGAGTCGGCGGCCGCAAAATTCGCAATTTTAATGATTTGTGCTGCTTTTTTTCCCTTTCGGGAGCCTATATTCAGAGTCGGCGGCCGCATATTTCGCAATTATATTGATTTATGCTGCTTTAATGAGAATTAGGAGTTTTGAAGACCTCGGTACAAAGGGGAAAAAGAAAGATCCAAGACGAGTGGTAGAGTACTTTTAAAAGTAAAATTAAAAGAATTGTCAGGAATAACGAAACAGTATTGCATATCCGGGTTGCATGAATAACCACGGATTTGGTATAATTAGTAGATGAAGAAAAAAAGGTATGATGAGGTCAAAAAAGATTTTGACCTTGATAACATTAAATAATATTAAATAATAAATAGTATTAAATAACATTATAGTGTGAAAAGAGGCATCCTGATGATCAAAAGACTTTTGATGAGCGTGCGGGAATATAAAAAAGATTCCCTGCTCTCGCCGTTTTATGTTTCTCTTGAGGTTATAATGGAGACTTTGATACCGCTTCTTATGGCGGCGCTGATCGACAGCGGAATCGAAGCTTCAGACCTGAAATTCGTTATTAAGATGGGCGTTGCCTTGCTGGCATGCGCGACCCTGTCCCTGTTTTTCGGTGCGATGGCCGGAACACATGCGGCCTATGCTTCCTGCGGATTTGCCAAGAATTTAAGAAAAGATATGTACTATAACGTACAGAAATTTTCATTTTCAAATATAGACAAATTCTCTACGGCCAGTATAGTAACAAGGCTTACTACAGATGTTACCAACGTCCAGAATGCTTATCAGATGATAATCAGAATGGCGGTAAGATCCCCGATGATGCTGTTATTTGCGATGATAATGTCATTTGGAATAAGCCCGAAGCTTTCATTGACATTTTTTGCATTCATTCCTGTGCTTGGATTAGGTCTCTTCCTTATAGCAAGGAGCGCGCATCCTATATTCAAGAGAGTATTCCGTACATATGACAGCCTTAACAGGGTAGTTCAGGAAAATGTCAGGGGAATAAGGGTAGTCAAGTCCTTCGTAAGGGAAGAGCATGAAGAAGAAAAATTCAATAAGATATCGGAAGATATTTATAAGGATTTCAGCAAGGCCGAAAAGCTGATCGCCTTTAACATGCCACTCATGCAGATATCTGTTTACGGCTGCATGCTGGTGATCTCGTGGTTCGGCGCTAAGCTCATCGTGGCTTCGGGAAATGATTCCGCGAAAGGTCTTACAACGGGACAGCTGGTAAGCCTTACGACTTATGTCATTCAGATCCTCATAAGCCTCATGATGCTTTCGATAGTATTTATCATTTCAATAATATCAAGAGCTTCCGCGGAGAGGATCGTGGAGATACTTGAAGAAAAGAGCGATATCGTTTCTGCGGAGAACGTTGAAAAAGAGGTTAAGGACGGAAGCATTGTTTTTGAAAATGTTTCTTTCAGATATTCAGGCGGAGAGGAAAAAAATGTATTAAAGAACATCAACCTGTCCATAAGATCGGGGCAGACTGTCGGGATCCTCGGCGGTACGGGTTCTTCCAAATCAACTCTTGTTAGCCTGATCCCGAGACTATATGACGTATCGGGCGGAAGAGTATTGGTCGGCGGAACGGATGTTAGAAATATCGACTTAAAAGTTCTTCGTGATTCTGTTGCGATGGTGCTGCAGAAAAATGTCCTGTTTTCAGGAACGATAGCGCAGAACCTGAGATGGGGAAATGAAAATGCCTCCTATGAACAGCTCAAAGATGCCTGCAGGCTTGCTCATGCCGACGGATTTATCGAGAAGTTTCCTGAAAAGTATGACTATATGCTTGAGCAGGAAGGCGCCAATGTTTCCGGAGGTCAGAAGCAGAGACTCTGTATCGCGAGAGCCCTTCTTAAGAAACCTAAGATACTTATCCTCGACGATTCGACGAGTGCGGTGGACACCAAGACGGACGCGGAGATAAGAAAAGCATTTGCCAATGACATTCCTGATACTACCAAGCTGATAATCGCGCAGAGGGTTGCTTCGGTTCAGGATGCGGATATGATAATCGTGATGGACGAAGGCTGCATCAGTGCGGTCGGAACGCATGAAGAATTGTTAAAGAACAGCAGCATATACAGGGAAGTTTATGAATCCCAGATCAATGGAGGAAAGGAGGATAAGGGAAATGATGGAAGATAAAAAGAATCCGGCAGGAAAAGAACCGGTGGAAAAAGGACCGGCGGGAAAAGCTCCTATGGGACAAAGACCTGAGATCGGAAAAGACACTGTTAAAAGACTTTTAAGTTATGTGAAAAGATATAAAAAACTGCTCGTTGCCGTATTTTTCGGTATCGCCGTTTCTGCGCTTGCCGGAGTGCTCGGTTCCCTGTTCCTCGGAAAGCTGATCGACGATTATATCACGCCGCTGATTGTTGCAAAGGATCCGGATTACGGCCCGTTAAAGAAAGCAATAGTTATAATGGCGTGTATCTATCTTACCGGAGCGCTGGGCGCGTATATGTACAACAGACTAATGGTAGTGGTCGCCCAGGGCGTTTTAAAGACGATAAGGGATGAGATGTTCGCGCATATGCAGAAGCTTCCGATAAGGTTCTTTGATACCCATACGCACGGAGATATCATGAGTTATTATACTAACGATATAGATGCGTTGAGGCAGGCGATAGCGCAGAGCATACCGCAGATGATCAATTCCTTATTTACAATCGTTGCAGTGCTGTTGTCAATGATATATATAAGCATCTGGCTTTCATTATTTGTACTGGTGATAGTCTTTGTAATGCTTCGTATAACCGGCATGATAGCTGGAAAGAGCGGTAAATATTTCTTCCTCCAGCAAAAATCTATCGCGGATGTCAACGGTTATATCGAAGAAATGATAAACGGACAGAAAGTCATTAAGGTATTTAACCACGAGGAGAAAGCCAAAGAAGATTTTAATAAGAAAAATGAAGAACTTTTCTCGAATGCTTCGAGAGCCAACAAATACGCCAATATCCTCATGCCGATCATGAATAACCTCGGATATTTTCTCTATGTACTCATAGCTATAGTAGGCGGAGCCATGGCGATAAATGAGGTAACAAATCTTTCGCTTACAGGTCTCGGTGTGCTGACCCTCGGAAGCATAGCGTCATTTTTGCAGCTTTCAAGATCATTTATCCAGCCGATCGGACAGATAAGCCAGCAGATAAATATGATCGTTATGGCACTTGCCGGAGCCAACAGGATATTCGGGCTCCTCGATGAAAAGCCTGAGGACGATGACGGATATGTTAATCTGGTCAACGCGAAAGAGGTTGACGGCAAGATTGTTCCAACTGATGAAAGAACAGGTCTTTGGGCGTGGAAGCATCCTCACAGCGCTGACAATACGGTAACATATACCAGACTTACCGGAGAGGTTGTGTTAAATGATGTTGATTTCGGATATAATGAGAACAAGATAGTTCTTCATAATATAACGATCCATGCGGCGCCTGGAACCAAGGTAGCGTTTGTCGGAGCTACAGGAGCCGGAAAGACGACAATAACCAATCTTATCAACCGTTTCTATGATATTGCGGACGGCAAGATAAGATATGACGGTATTAATATCAATAAGATAAAGAAAGCTGATCTTAGACATTCCCTTGGAATAGTTCTGCAGGATACCAATCTGTTTACCGGAACGGTAATGGACAATATCAGATATGGAAGGCTTGACGCGACAGACGAGGAGTGCATAAAGGCAGCGAAGCTTGCGAACGCCCACGGATTTATAAAGCTTCTTCCTGACGGATACAATACCATGATAAGCGGAAACGGCGGCGAGCTTTCGCAGGGACAAAGACAGCTGCTTTCGATCGCGAGGGCGGCGGTTGCTGATCCGCCTGTAATGATACTTGACGAAGCTACATCAAGCATCGATACAAGAACCGAAGCGATAGTTGCCAAAGGAATGGACGCTTTGATGAAAGGAAGAACGGTATTTGTAATAGCCCACAGGCTTTCTACCGTAAAAAATTCAGATGTGATCATGGTATTGGAGAACGGTCATATCATCGAGCGAGGAAACCATGAAGAACTGATCGCAAAGAAAGGGCAGTATTATAAACTCTATACCGGAGCATTTGAGTTGGAGTAGTCACCCGCTGATATCGGTCGGTTGTGGAGTAGTCCCCGCTGATACAGGTAGGTTGTGGAGTAGTCACCCGCTGATACAGGTAGGTTGTGGAGTAGTCACCCGCTGATACAGGTAGATTGTGGAGTAGTCACCCGCTGATATCGGTCGGTTGTGGAGTAGTTTCTCGTCGACACAGGCGGCACGGCAGAAATGTCGTAGGCGTTATTAAATAATGGAAAAGAGAAAAGATATGTATGATGTGATTATAATAGGAGCGGGACCTGCGGGACTCACCGCTGCCATTTACTGCGCTAGAGAAGGGAAGAAAGCGCTGGTCCTTGAAAAAATGTATTATGGAGGTCAGATCGTTAATTCGCCTCATGTAGCCAATTATCCGGGACTTGCCGATGTGTCGGGCTTTGATCTTGCGGATAAATTGTATGAACAGGCTAAGGCTCTCGGAATGGAATATAAGAGCGGAGAGGTTCTAAGTGTTACAAAGAATGATGAAGGCCATTTTACCGTTAAGACCGGAAGAAAAGAATTTGAAAGTAAGGCAGTCATAATAGCAGGCGGCGCGGTAAACAGAAAGCTTGGTATTACGGGAGAAAAAGAGTATACCGGAAAGGGAGTGTCATACTGCGCAGCTTGTGACGGAGCATTCTACAGAGGAGGCAGGGTTGCCGTGATAGGCGGCGGCAATACTGCGATAGATGATGCGATCGTGCTTTCGGGTTACTGCAGCGAAGTGATCCTTATCCACAGGAGAGATGAATTCAGGGCTGCGTCGGAGGCTGTAAATAAGGTAAAGAATACAGCTAATATAAAGATCATGACCGGTTACAAACCCGTACAGATAAAAGGCGGCGCGACGAAGGACCTGCCAGCCACAGAGAAGGTGGAAGAGCAGGTTGCCGCAGCACAGATAAAGGACCTGCCAGCCACAGAGAAGGCGGAAGAGCAGGTTGCTGTAAGTATGATGCCGTACAGTTTTGGAAGCGGAAATAATATAGATAAGGTAAGAGAACTTGTCGTAGAGAATGTAAAGACCGGAGAACAGCTATCCATAGAACTGGATGCTGTGTTTGTTGCGGTCGGTCAGATACCGGATAACGAGATATTCCGGGGATTGGTAGAGCTTGATGATTACGGATATATCAAAGCGGGAGAGGACTGCCGGACATCTTTGGAAGGAGTATTTGCGGCCGGCGACTGCAGAACGAAAGAAGTAAGACAGCTTATAACGGCTGCCGGAGACGGCGCGGTGGCTGGCCTTGCGGCTTGCAGGATGTAAATAATAGTGCGTCCCGTGAATTGAAGGGATAATTTCCTGCGCAGCCGATGTGCAAAAAAAGGAAGAAGCCTTCGACGGTTTTAACCGTCGGAGGTTTCTATAAATTTTGTACAAAAATGATCTTACTCTTCGTCCTCGTCAAGATCTTCGAAATCGTCAAAATCAGTATCAAGCTCGTCTAAAAGCGCTTCAAAAGCATCTGCGACAGCTTCATATTCTTCATCGCTCTCGATATTCTCAAGCTTGAGTTCATCTTCGTCATCAGAAGGGATGTAACGATAGATAAATATCTCGTCATCTTCGATATCGCCTACAGCTTCAACAGGTATCAAAGCCATATAAGTCTTGTCCTCAACATCAAAGATGTCTATAACCTCACATTTAACCTCAAGGTCATTGTCAAGTGTAAGAGTAACAGTTCTTTCTTCAAAATCCTGCATTTCGTTCTTGTCGCTCATAAGAGTCCTCCTAAGAAAATTAACTAATGAAAAATGGTGATAACGTGAAGTCAGGAACAATCCTTGTTATCACGTTTGAAATGTAAGTCAAATATAACTGAAAAACAGGCAGGTGTCAAGATGCAACAGTTTTGCAATTCACCCAATTCACCTCTTGACATATAAGCCGTTTGTTTGATATAATCAACCTTGCACTAAAAGAGCGGCGGAGTAGCTCAGTTGGCTAGAGCATTCGGTTCATACCCGAAGTGTCGGCGGTTCAAATCCGTTCTCCGCTACTGACAATCGGTTATGGACAAAGGTCTGTAACCGATTTTTCATATCAAAGGAGGAAGCAATGATATCATATTTTTATCTTGGAATAGTATTTTGTGTGGCATTCGTTATTTTTTCATCGGCTTCCGTAGTCCTTATATATAAGGATATGGTAAAGGGCAAGAAAGATGACGGCAGAAAGGGAAAGATATGAGAGTAGGTTCGGGATATGATGTGCACCGTCTTACAGAAGGCAGGAAACTGATAATCGGCGGATGCGATATTCCTTATGAGAAGGGACTTCTCGGTCATTCGGATGCGGATGTGCTTCTTCACGCGATAATGGACTCTCTACTCGGAGCGGCGGCGCTTGGAGATATCGGAAAACATTTTCCTGATACGGATGACAGGTACAAAGGAGTATCAAGCATGGTACTCCTGAAAGAAGTGGGAAAGCTTCTTGATGAGAAAAACTATGTGATCAATAATATAGACGCCACGATCATCGCGCAAAGACCGAAGATGGCGCCGTTCATTCCGGAGATGGTCTGCAACATAGCCGATTGTCTGGGACTTGATGTGTCACAGGTAAATGTTAAAGCGACAACAGAGGAAGGACTCGGATTTACCGGAGAAGGACTCGGAATAAGCGCGAGCGCAGTCTGTCTTATCCAAAGTCCGGAAGATAATTATCTTAACTGCAGCAGCTGTTCGGGCTGCGCTAAAAGATGATCAGACGATCAGCTGCGGGATCAATAGACTAAAGTTGATGTCCCGACATCATTTGGATCAGAACAGATTGAACGCCAGAAATTTCAGGAGGTTTTAGTATATGAAGATCTACAATACATTGAGCAGACGCAAGGAAGAATTTGTACCTCTTAAAGAAAATGAGGTAAGCATGTATGTCTGCGGACCGACCGTTTATAATTATATCCACATCGGGAACGCAAGACCGATGATAGTATTCGATACTGTAAGAAGATATTTTGAGTATAAGGGATACAAGGTAAATTATGTTTCGAATTTTACCGATGTAGATGACAAGATAATCGCAAAGGCTAATGAAGAGGGCGTAAGCTCATCTGAGATTTCCGAAAGATTTATCAAAGAAGCCAGGAAAGATATGGCGGATCTCGGCGTAAGGGAGGCTACCGTTCATCCGAAGGCTACGGAAGAGATAGACGGAATGATCGAAATGATCAAGACCCTTATAGAAAAGGGTCATGCCTATGAGAAGAACGGAACAGTTTATTTCAGAACAAGAAGCTTTAAGGATTACGGAAAGCTTTCAAAGAAAAATATCGACGAGCTTGAAGCCGGACACAGAGATGAAAGCCACGCACTTAAGGTTTCGGGTGAAGACGAAAAGGAAGATCCACTGGATTTTGTTTTATGGAAGCCTAAGAAAGAAGGAGAGCCATACTGGGAGTCTCCGTGGAGCAAGGGCAGACCTGGCTGGCATATCGAGTGCTCTGTTATGAGTAAAAAATATCTCGGAGACGAGATCGACATACATGCCGGCGGAGAGGATCTTATTTTCCCTCATCATGAAAATGAGATAGCCCAGAGCGAGGCGGCTAACGGAAAGCAGTTCGCAAGATACTGGATGCATAACGGATTTCTTAATATAGATAATAAGAAGATGTCCAAGTCGGCAGGCAATTTCTTTACCGTAAGGGAGATTGGAGAAAAATATCCTCTTATGGTAATAAGATTTTTCATGCTGAGCGGTCATTACAGAGGACCTATCAATTTCAGTGAAGAGCTGATAAAGGCTGCTTCCAACGGACTTGCAAGGATCAGGACAGCGGTAGAAAGACTTGATGATCTTTATAAAAAAGCAGTTTCCGCAGAACTTACCGATGCCGAGAAAGAAACTGTCGATGAAGCTGAAAGAATGTCAAAAGCATTTGACGCCGCGATGGATGACGATTTTAATACAGCAGACGCGATCACTGCGGTATTTGAACTTGTAAAGCTTGCCAATACAAAGGTTGATGAGAACAGTTCCAAAGAGCTGATCGAGGTCGTAAAGGGTACGATAGATGTGCTTTTGGATGTGCTCGGAATTGATGTGGAAGAAGAAAAAGAGATGCTCGATGAAGAGATCGAGAATCTTATAGCGCAGAGAACTGCCGCCAGAAAGGAAAGAAATTTCAAAAGGGCGGACGAGATCAGAGATGAACTCTTAAGTAAGGGAATTATCCTTGAAGATACAAGGGACGGAGTAAAATGGAAGAGAGCCTGAATATCCGCGAAAATATGGAAGAAAATGTCAATGACTGTGGGGATACGGAAGAGAGCCTGAATATCTGCAGATACATAGAGGATGTTTTTAATATAGAAAAGCCGGATTTTCGTACCATGTCGCCGCTTAATTACGCTTTTATCGGAGACTGCATTTTTGATCTTGTGGTAAGGACTATCTATGTGAGCAAGGGAACAACGAGCGTTAACAAGCTTCACAAAAACTGTTCCGCGCATGTCAGGGCAGGCGCCCAGATGCAGATATTTAAGCTGATCGAGGAAGAATTGAGCGAGGAAGAGCTTTTGATCGCCAAAAGAGGAAGAAACGCGAAGATCCATTCTTCGGCCAAGAACGCGACGCTTCGTGAATACAGGTATGCAACCGGAATGGAGACGATGGTTGGTTACCTTTATATGAAAGGCGAGATGAAGAGGGTAGTTGAACTCATGAAGATGGGAATTGAGAGATTTGATAAGATTTGATAAAACTGATCTATTAAAGTGGCAAAAAGCCTTTTGATCAATTGATACGAGTGGATAATATATCCATGAGATTTGAAGAGTGGAGGATGTATCCATGAGATTTGAAGAGTTTACTATAGAAGGAAGAAATGCGGTTCTTGAAGCGTTCAGGAGCAAGAAGAGTATAGACAGGTTATTTGTCCTGGAAGGACAGACGACAGGAAGCATGAGCACTGTTTTAAAAGAAGCTTCAAAAGCCGGCTGCCCTGTAGATTTTGTCAGCAAGGAAAGACTTGACAGTATGAGCTCGACTGCTCATCATCAGGGAGTTGTCGCAAGGGCGGCAGCTTATGATTACGCCGGTGTTGAGGATATTTTGAAGGCGGCGGAGGATAAGGGAGAACCTCCGTTTATAATAATCCTTGATAATATAGAAGACCCGCACAACCTCGGCGCTATAATCAGAACCGCCAATCAGTGCGGAGCGCATGGAGTGATAATTCCGAAAAGAAGAGCCTGCGGTCTTACTGCGACGGTGGCAAAGACCAGCGCCGGAGCCATAAACTACACTCCGGTAGCAAGGGTTTCCAATATCAATGCCTGCATCAAGGAGCTTAAAGAAAAAGGACTCTGGTTCGTCTGTGCCGACATGGACGGAAAAGTAATGTACGATCTGGATCTTAAAGGTCCGATCGGACTTGTTATAGGAAATGAAGGCGAAGGCGTGTCGAGACTGGTTAAGGAAAACTGCGATTTTGTCGCTTCAATTCCTATGCGCGGCAATATAGATTCGCTTAACGCTTCGGTAGCGATGGGAGTTCTGGCTTATGAGATAGTAAGGCAGAGGATGTCGTGAAACCGGCATGAACCTGAATTTGTGTTGGGATGATTGGATATGACCTATGGAGATTTTGAAAAAGATTGAGGAATACAAGAAACTGTCCGATGAAGAGATAATAGGCATTGCGGAAAACGGCGATCAGGAAGCGTTGGAGTTTCTTCTTAATAAATATAAGTATCTGGTCAAGAAGCAGGCGAGGACGCTCTATCTTATCGGCGCTGACAGGGAAGATCTGGTTCAGGAGGGGATGATAGGTCTTTATAAAGCCATAAGGACCTATGAGGCGAAAAAGACCGGAAGTTTTGCGTACTATGCGGGTATATGCATCAACTCCCACATGTGTAATGCGGTAAAATCGAATAACAGAAAGAAGAATATCCCGCTTAATTCTTATATATCATTTTCATCGGATGCTTTTGAGAATGAAGAGAGCGGGGATAATTCTTTAAGTATCGGGGAAATGATCAGTTCGGAGGATATGAATCCGGAGAAGCTTCTTATAGACAGGGAAGTGGCAGACAACTTCCGGTTCAGGATACTTAAGGAATTAAGCAAGTATGAGACAGATGTCTTTAACCTTTTTACCGCGGGCAGGTCTTATGAGGATATCAGCAACATCCTAGGAAAGCCGGTAAAGTCTGTAGACAATGCGGTTCAGAGAATAAGAAATAAGACACTAAAAATATTGGAAGAAAGAAAATAAACTCGCTATTGACAATGACATGTTAATTTGCTATAGTAATCAATGGACTTG
>CACZSY010000022.1 GCA_902783965.1 uncultured Lachnospiraceae bacterium | reverse complement strand
TTTTTTTCGATATGTTCACCTGTCACGCGGTCTATCTTTTCACGATATACCTCTCCGTTCCGGTAGACAACTCCGTTTTCCCTTGAAAAAAATGTGTTCTCGGCAGCAATGTGATACTTATATTGCTGGCGTTTATCCGCCCGAAGCTCTCCGCAGAGATATTCATCGGTCGTATAGACAATCAGCTGATAGGTTCTGTCGGTCGTATTCTTAAAACGGTAGTCCCTGTAATTGTACATGATCGAAGTACCTGTGCCAAATGGGATCTTTCGCTGAAAATCTGGAAACAGATCGAGTCCGTCATGGTGGTGGTGTTCAGTTATCTCCATATCTGAATGAAGGATCATCCAGTGGATCAGATTAGTCATCTGACACATACCTCCACCTATGCCCGAAGAAGAATTATTATTCCTGATCGTCAGACCCTCCTTATAACCTTTCTTCTCACTTACGCTTCCTACAAGATACCAGAATGAAAAGGTTTCCCCCGGACGGATAAGGATCCTGTTGATCTTGGGCGCTGCAATGGAAAGGTTAACGGCTTTATTTTCCTGAAGCTGCATATTGACATTTCCAAGTCTTCTCCTGATAAGCGAATTATGTCTGCATATCAGAAATTCAAGCTTTTCGTCCTGCTTCGTTCCGGCGAATTGTTTTGAGGACAACAGATTTTTTACCGACCTTACAAATATGCATTTTTTTACTGAGAGCTTATATGTAAACGGTGATATTTCGCAAAACAGTTTTCTGCTCATTTTTTAATCCTCCGGGTTTTTCTTTGATCAGAGCAAAAGCTCCAGTTCATCTTCTTCGCATTTTTTGCTTTTGAAATCAATCCGGATACGACAAACATCGATCAAATAGCCGCCGGACATAAGACTGCTGATATCATTTTCCATATCATCGTCAGATATGACATAATAATCCATATCATAATAATTCTTTCTCTCGTTCAAAAGCTTTTCAAATAACTCTTCCCGTATATAACAGTCCACTCTATAGTAACCCGATCTATTGTAATAATCTGAATCATCAACAATCCCGACTACAGTATATTCACTGCCTATATAATCATACAGGTTAATAGAATCCCAATATTGGTCCAAATATTTATCATCATAAATATCAAAAAGTCTAAATGTTTCATTCAAACCGTCTACCCTAAGATAATGATCATAGAACATATTCACGGTCACCAGGATCTCATTGTCTGCCTCAGGCATACGTCCTTTGACCAGTTTTAATCTATCGGCAACAGGGGCAAAGACTAAATTCTCCGTCTTATATTTTCTTCGTTTTCACTCTCTTCGAGATCGACCAGCAAATGAATATAAATTTTAAAATACCTTTCTGTACTGCTCAGATAGTATAACATGGGGATATCATATATAGCTTTTTATATGATGTCAATAGAAATGGTGAAAAAAGATATGGTTTTTATATCAAACCCGAACCGTCTTCTGCTCTCCTGTTTAACAAAAATTTCTTATCAATTTCTTCCTTCGAAAGCAGTTTTGAAAAACAATATCCCTTACCAAAAATGTTAGGTTTTTATGAGAAGTCTTGCATTTGTGTGTTGATATCAATTATACTGATCCTGTAAGGAATATTAATCAACACTCAAGAACACTCAAGAATACTCAATAATACGGAGGTTCCCTATGAATCAGCATACGAGATTTAATCTTCCCATCTGTCTTGCTGTTGAAGATGACGCTCTCTTCCATACCGATGAAATAGTCAAATGTTACATCCCGGATATTATCGGTCAAAAAACTATCGTTGTATCGGAACAGTTTCTCATAGACCTTTACAATGAAAAGATAAGCGAGATCAGCCGCGATTTCGGGAACGCGGAGATCATCTCGATCAGCAACGCAAGCTTTGACGAGGCAGTCGCCATTGCCAAGAAAATCTGCATAGAGGATATCAAAGTTATCATCGGCGTCGGAGGAGGCAGAGTTCTGGATACGGCTAAATATGCCGCTCATATCAGCAAAGCTGTATATATCTGCATCCCGACTTCGCTCAGCAACGATTCTCTAGCCTCTCCTTTCTCCGTTCTCGAGACGGAAGGCAAAGCAAGAAAGACTATCCCATGTAAGATTCCTACAGCAATAATCGTGGATACCAATATGATCGCTTCAGCGCCTGTAGGACAGACTCTTTCCGGAATCGGTGATACAATAGCAAAACATACAGCTCTTTACGACTGGAAGCTTTCCGCTTCAAAGACTTCATCTAAAGTCGATGACTTTGCTTATGCCCTCTCAAGGATGAGTTACGACTCAGTTTATCACTGCGATGAAAAGGATCTTAAGAGCAGGGTTTTCATAAGGATCCTGTCAAGGGCTCTTGTAATGGGCGGTCTTGCAATGGAGATCGCAGGTTCCTCAAGACCTTGCAGCGGCAGCGAGCATTTATTCGCACATGCCATTGAAGAATACTATCCGCAGATCAAGATCTCCCACGGTATTGCAGTTGCTATGGGAAGTATTCCAGCCTGCATATTCCAGGGACAGTCACCGGATGGACTGATCAATTTCTTCAGACATTACGGGCTTGACTTTAATCCCGCAGATTACGGGATCGATAAGGATATGTTCGAAGATATGTGGCTTAAAGCCCGCGAGGTACGCAAAGGAAGGATCACGATCTTAAGCGAACTCAAAAACGACAGAACACAGCTCGATGAAATATATGATATGATGAACAGGATGGTGTAAAACTTATGAAACTAGGATTGATCTTTGATATGGACGGTACGCTTTGGGACTCTTCCGAAAATGTTGCGGTTTCATGGAATATCAGACTCCGTGAACTTGGATTTGATAAACCCGTTATTTCAAAACAGGATATTATGAGCGTTATGGGACTTACAATGGACAAGCTTGCCGATATCATTTTCGGCTGCCTTCCGGAAAAAGACCGTATGTATCTTCTTGACGAATGCGGCACATATGAGATTGATTTTCTGTCTGAACACGGCGGCGTCC
>CACZSY010000021.1 GCA_902783965.1 uncultured Lachnospiraceae bacterium | reverse complement strand
GACAGGTACTGGGCTTGAACCCAGCACCTGTCAGAGAGTCACCCACCGCCCAAAGGGCAGTGGGTTTTCTCTTCGTTTTATAAATAAGCACCGCCAATAACACCGCCGCCGCTGACAATATCAATTTTACTTTATCTTTCATTTGTATGTATCTCCATTATGTTATTAAAAATCTACGGTTCAAAAAGCACTTCTTTATCTTTTACTGCTTTTCGACTCCGGCTTTCTTTTCGATTCCGGCTTTATAATAACACAACAGACTTTATTTATAACATTAATATCCATCAACGGGCATCCTGCGCGCATCTGACTTATCTTATCTGACTTATCTTATTTATCTTATCGTCCAGTCGAGCTTTCCTATCTTAATTTATCTTATCGTCCAGTCGAGCTTTCCTATCTTAATTTATCTTATCATCCAGTCGAGCTTTCCTATCTTAATTTATCTTATCGTCCAGTCGAGCTTTCCGCCCTGATTTCCGATCACGATAACATCTTCCGGCTTAAGACTTCCTTCTATTATGAGCCTTGCGACCATGGTCTCCACATTCTTTTGCAGGAATCTCTTAAGCGGACGCGCGCCGTACATAACGTCATACGCCCTGTCAAGTATGAACTGCTTCGCGTCGTCCGTAAGCTCCACGCTTATCTGCTTATCCGCAAGTCTCTTGTTGATATCAGACATAAGCAGGTCGATTATGGCAAATACATTATCCCTCGTAAGCGGTTTGAACATTACAACCTCGTCGATCCTGTTAAGGAATTCCGGTCTGAAGAATCCATGAAGCTCGTTCATCACACTCTCCCTTGCATCATCCGTGATATCCCCGTGGTCTTCGATGGAAGCAAGAAGCTTCTGCGAACCGATGTTGGAAGTAAGGATTATGATCGTATTCTTAAAATCAACCGTTCTTCCCTGAGAATCCGTTATCCTGCCGTCGTCAAGCACCTGCAAAAGCACATTGAATACATCAGGATGGGCTTTTTCGATCTCATCGAAAAGCACAACAGAGTACGGTTTTCTTCTTACAGCTTCCGTAAGCTGACCGCCCTCCTCATATCCGACATATCCCGGAGGCGCTCCTATAAGCCTTGCCACGCTGTATTTCTCCATATACTCGGACATATCAAGCCTTACGATATTCTTCTCATCGTCAAAAAGCTGCGCCGCAAGAGCCTTGGCAAGTTCTGTTTTTCCGACACCCGTAGGTCCTAAGAAAAGGAAGGAACCGATAGGCTTGGTCGGATCTTTGATACCCGCTCTTGACCTTAAGATAGCGTCCGATACATTTTTAACTCCCTCGTCCTGACCCACAACTCTCTTGTGGATCTCATCTTCAAGAGAAAGTATCTTGCTTCTTGCGCTCTCATTTAACTTGGCTACCGGTATTCCCGTCCATTTGCTTACTATCCTAGCGATCTCGTCTTCCATAACGCAGTCATGGACAAGACTTCTCTCGCGTCTGCTGTTGACGGCTTCAAGTTCTTCAAGCTGCTTCTTTAATTCAGGAAGAGTTCCGTAAGAAAGCCTTGCGGCCTCCTCCAGATTATATTCCCTCTGCGCGACTTCGATCTGACCTTTTACCTTCTCGATCTCTTCTTTGATCTCAAGCACCTTATGGGCACTGTCTTTTTCCATATCCCATTTGGCCTTCTTCTGGTCAAATTCTTCTCTGTGCTTTGCGATCTCCGCCTCTATATCTTCTCTTCTCTTAACGCTTAAGGCGTCATCTTCATTTTTAAGCGCCGCAGCCTCGATCTCTAACAGCATGATCTTTCTTCTTATCTCATCAAGCTCGGTCGGCATGGAATCGAGCTCGGTCTTGATGAGCGCGCACGCCTCGTCCACAAGGTCGATGGCCTTATCCGGCAGAAATCTGTCCGAAATATATCTGTCCGAAAGCATGGCGGCGCTGACCAGCGCATTGTCCGATATCTTAACGCCGTGATATATCTCATATCTTTCCTTAAGACCTCTTAATATTGAAATGGTCTCTTCAACAGTAGGTTCGTCTACCATGACCGGCTGGAATCTTCTGGCGAGAGCGGCGTCCTTTTCAACGTACATTCTATACTCATTAAGTGTCGTGGCACCTATGCAGTGCAGCTCACCTCTGGCAAGCATCGGTTTAAGCATATTTCCGGCATCCATCGCGCCCTCGGTCTTGCCTGCGCCAACGATGATATGAAGCTCGTCTATGAAAAGGATTATCCTTCCTTCGGAAGCCTTGACCTCGTCGAGAACGGCCTTAAGTCTTTCCTCGAACTCGCCCCTGTACTTGGCGCCCGCAACCAGCGCGCCCATATCAAGTGAAAATATCTTCTTATCCTTAAGACCTTCCGGAACGTCTCCCCTTACAATCCTTAAAGCAAGTCCTTCAGCAACCGCAGTCTTACCTACGCCCGGCTCACCTATGAGCACCGGATTGTTCTTGGTCTTTCTTGAAAGGATCTGAATGACCTGTCTTATCTCATCATCTCTGCCGATGACCGGATCAAGCTTCTGATCCTTTGCTTTCTGTACAAGGTCTGTTGCGTATTTGCTCAGCGTATCATACGTATCCTCCGGATTATCGGAAGTTACCCTGACATTTCCCCTTACTTTCGCAAGCGCCTGCAGGAAGCTCTCCCTGTCGATACCGAAAGTTTTAAAGAGTTCCTTCATCTTCCTGTCCGCATTTTTAATAATAGAAAGGAAAATATGCTCCACTGAAACATATTCGTCTCCCATTCCCTTTGCCTGCGAGTCCGCCTCGACCAGTACTTTATTAAGGTCATTGCCTATGTAGACCTTTCCGCCCGAAACCTTCGGCAATGAACCTATGATATTTTCTACTGCCTGTTCAAATGCATCCGCGTCTATATCCATCTTGGAAATAAGGCTCTTAATAAGGCTGTCTTCAAGACCAAGAAGACATAAGAGCAGATGCGCCTGCGTTATCTCCTGATTGCCGTATTCCATGGCGCAGGCTTCCAGATTATTGATGGCTTCTATTGATTTTCTTGTAAATTTGTTAATATTCATAATAACGCCTCCTTCTTCTTTCTTTTATTGAGAGCCACGGCATTAATATTTCGCTTCGCGAAGCCGTGGCCTTCGTAGTGTAAAGTTTCCACAGAAAACTTCACACTACCTGTGCGACCTTAATTCTGTTGTCTGTTCTATAACTAATATAACACAGGTTTGTGAGATGTCAAGAGGGGAATTATAAAAAACAGCAAACATATGTCTGCTGTTTTTTAGACTCACTTTAGCTTCAGATTTTTCACCACATCAGCCAGCTTTTCCGCCAGCACCCCATGTCCTTCCGGCGTCAGATGAAGCGAATCCGTTTCCGAAGGATAGATATATTCCGCTGCGTTAAGGAACACGCATCCATTCTTTTCCGCGACTTCTTTATAATACCTTGGGAATTTCTTTGATACTTCTATCGCGTCTTCACTGAAAGAGCCATAGAACGGAGATGATTTTATCCCTGTTCCGATCTCCGGCGGAGACACAAGGATGATCTTCGGCACAAATCCCTGCTTAAACTGTGTAAATTCTTTTATCACACCCACAAGAATCCCCGCTCCGTCCGCGATCTCCTCTGCGGTCAGATGAAATGATTCCTTTAGATCATTTGTCCCCAGCATAAGGATAACTATATCCACCGGTTTATGTGAATTAAGACATGGCTTAAGATAATTCAACCCATTTTTCCAGCCCTCAACCGGATCATCATGTATCGTCGTCCTTCCGCTGCACCCCTCTTCTATTACCGCATATCCGTCTCCCAGAAGCCTCTGTAGCTTCCCCGGCTTAGAGTAAAATTATAATTGGCAAAAACAAATTAAATCAAAAAGAAGAGGCCGAAGCCTCTTCCCAATCATACAGAAATCATTTAGTATTAAGTTTGCGAAAAATATTACAAAAAGGAACTGTATGATGACTACAATGATAACGGAAAAAGGAATAACATTCAAGGAGTTAGAGAAGAATATTTT
>CACZSY010000020.1 GCA_902783965.1 uncultured Lachnospiraceae bacterium | reverse complement strand
GTGTGAAATTGCTTTTTCCCCGTTTCACACGTACCATTCCGGGATTCCTGTACGTGTGAAATTGCTTTTTCCCCGTTTCACACGTATTCTTTGAAAATTTGCTTGATTTCTTAATTTCTTAAGTGCTTATATCTTACCCGATTACTCCGCGTGCTCCTCTTCCGGATTCACATGTATCATAATATGTTTTACCTTCGGGAATTTCTGTTCCACGCTGCTATGTACATTTTCCGCGATCGCATGCGCGTCTACCAAAGACATATCGCGTCTTACCACTATCTCAAGATCCACATATATCCTGTTGCCAAACTGCCTTGTCCTAAGCAGATCTATCCTGTTCACACCGTCCTGTTCCATGATGAATTCCTTAAGGCTTTGTTCAAATGAATCTTCGCAGGAGGTGTCTGTCATTTTGCTTATCGCGTCTTTAAAAATGTCAAATGCTACTTTAAGTATCAGCAGGCATATGGCAAGGCTTACGACCGGATCCATGAACGGATATCCCAGCTTCGCCATTCCGATTCCAGCAAATGAACCTACCGATGAAAACGCATCCGAACGGTGATGCCATGCATCTGCTTTAAAAGCCGCAAGGTCAAGTTTTTTGGCGTAATACATAGTATACCAGAACATGCTTTCTTTGACCGCTATAGAAACAAGTGCGGCGACCAGCGGAAGAAATGTAGGAATTTTTATCGCATCACTGTTAAAAAATAACTTATCAATACCTGCGTAACCGATTCCAATACCCGTTCCCGCCAATATAATACCAAGCATCAGTGAGGCAACACACTCGAACCTCTCGTGTCCGTAAGGATGTTCATCATCTTCAGCCTGCCGTGAGAGCCGGACGCCGACATACGCTATCAGCGTTGCGAATACGTCAGACAGTGAATGTACCGCATCCGATATCATTGCTCCTGAACTTCCTGCAATTCCCGCAAACAACTTAAATGCCGCAAGAATTATATTACCAAATATTCCTACTTTCGAAAGGCGGTTTACAATTGTTTTTTCATCCACAAACCCATCCCCTTTTTAAATCTTATTAATTGATCGAGCAGGAGGTGCTTTCTCCTCCTGCTCGCGCGCGCCGCCCGGCGGTCAGCGCCAGCTGACATCTTCCTATCGCCGGGCGTGTGCAAAAAAGGCTTGGGATTTACCCCAAGCCCATAATCCAATATATGTAGAAACCTTTAATTATGTTCCCTGTTTTCTTGAATCCGCCGCACTAGGCACCATGCGCAACGAGTGTACTTAACTTTATATTTTACAACAATCTCTTTATGATCGTACTTTTATAAAGCTATCTCAACATATTTCTTAGCTGATTCAGGTAATTTGTCGGCGTCTCTTGAAATACTTATGACAAATTTGATATTGAACTTATCTCCGATAACCTCAAGCTTTTTAACTGCTCTTTCGATCTCTGCGTCATTTCCCTCAGGAATGCGGGCTATGGTCAGAAAACTGTCAAGGTAAAGCTCCTCAAGATCGTTATCCTGTGATACTATTCCGCATAAAAAACCAAGAAATTCATCTGTATTCTCAACCGGTAATTCCTTAACGTTGATAAGACGAACCTTATTATTCAACTCAAACATGTGCTTAGTATTCTTATCCAAAAATACAAGGTTACCCTCCGCAGTCTTAACCGCAGTGTTAACCTTCTCTAAAAGAAATTTTGTCTTTCCCTTACCCTTATCTCCGGCAATAATCTGAATCATAGCAAGTCCTCCTAACTGTTTTTACACAAAAGCCATAATGCAATGCTTTCGTTACTGTCTGTCTGATATGAATATTATATGGTATTCGGACGAAATTTACAATAGAGAATTTAATGTTCATGCGGCTTCGGGAAATCCTGTTCCTGCTGTTTTATAAAACTCATATGAGTCGGTGGAGTTGCCCGTTTCTTTTTGAACTTATGCTTCCGCGACACTGATGAACACTTCTTCAAGTCCCTTTTTCCCCGTTTCCTTTTCAAGCTCTTCAAGTGTTCCGGTCTTAACAAGCTTTCCCTTGATCATAATGCCTATTCTGTCGGCAAGGCTCTGCGCTTCCTCCATATAATGTGTCGTCAGTATTATGGTCGTATTCTTCTTGAGGTCTTCAACCGTCCTCCAAAGTTCCCTTCTGGCAAGCACGTCAAGTCCAAGCGTCGGTTCGTCCAGAAACAATACCTTGGGTTCGCCTATCACAGCCATTGCTATCGAAAGCTTACGCTGCCATCCTCCCGATAAGGTTTTGGCTTTTTTATTCCTGACTTCCTGCATCTTGAAAATGTCTATCATTTTTTCAACTTTTTCATTTATCCTAACCTTATCTTCAGTATCAGCAAAATAAAGCTGCGCCATAAATCTTAAATTTTCTTCAACGGTCAGTTTCTCCGCTACTGCCGTATCCTGTGTGGAAATACCTACTATCTTTTTAACTTCATCTATTTCCTTAACCACATCTTTGCCGAATACTTCAGCCGTTCCTGCGGACGGAGCCGACAAACCTGTCAGCATACGGATCGTCGTTGTCTTTCCCGCGCCGTTTACGCCTAACAGGGCAAATAATTCTCCTTCATATACTTCAAGATTTAATCCGTCGACTGCCTTAATATCCGCATATTTTTTAGTAAGTTCCTTTGTTTTAATTGCCGATGTCATGATCGTATCCTCCTTTTTCCGGTTCCGAGTGGCTTTACAAATGTTTTATTCGCCCTTCCTCAAACGTTTTCAGGCGGCTTTTTAAAGCTCTCATTACAGTTCTTCGCAAAAGCTCTCATTTATCTGTCTGATATCTTCTTTCAGTTTCCTGTACTCAACAATTCCTATTATCAGATATGTCACCCCATATCCTGCTATCGTGCAGGTCATCGCCATGTGATATCGATGCAGCTGCCACACCAGAACCGTGATTCCCACTATCGCTGTGCCGGTTAAGACAAGATAAATAATATTTTGAATTATGAAGCCGAGCCGGTCTATATCAAAGACAAATGAGCCGACTGCAAATATCGTTCCTATGAACCCGTAGACAAATATATTGGCATACATAGCTATCTCGTTTGTCGGAAACATATTTCTGAATTCCGGCGACATTGATGAAAACCCTTTTACGCCGATCAATTCCATCACAATATTTATGATCAGATTGATCACAACCTCTATCGTTGCCGTTACCGCAAAGGCTTTAATTCCTTTTCTTAAATACTCATTCATTTTGAGCCTCCATCTGTTCACTTGATCTTCAAGCGTTACATAACCGAACTTTTTTCATCAAGCATTTTTCTTCATCCGTTATTCTTCACAAGCATTTCCTTGATGCGCGGGACATTTCTTCTTGAAGTATAGGTCTCATAACCATTTTTCATGATAACTTTTATCGTCCCCGTAATGCTGAGATCAAGGCTTTTGATCTTTCTTATATTAACGATCTCAGACTTTGAGATGCGGACAAATCCCTGTTCTTTAAGTTCTTCTTCAAGCTCGTACAGTTTTTTGGAAATGCTGTATCGGTTATCTTTATCCATAACATATACTTTCTGCCCCTGTGCGAAGATGCTGACGATCTCTAAAGATTTCACCGGGCATTTGTCTCCCTTTTCATTAGTTACGGTAAATGATCCGTCAAACATTCCATGAAGCTGGACAAGCGTCTTCTTGACTTCCTCATCCACAGATTCCTTACAGACATGGATTTCCATTTCTTTATATTTTTTATCGGTTATCGTTCTTATCTGCATCTGCAGTTACATCCTGCTTTCTATAAACTTTATAGGAACCAGATCAAAGTTCCATGTATAATCATAATAGTATTCCCACAAGATGTAAAGCAATCATGCGGCAAGATCCGCCTTCATCTTCGTTCTAAATGCAAATATAGAAATTATTAATAAAGCAAATGCGCTTGCGGTCACGACAACCAGCGGTACGGCGAATCCGCTTGCGGAAAATTCCATTTTTATGGCTGACCTGACGCTTTTAGTGCAGTATAAGAAAGGCAGGCATTTGCAGATCTTGTACATGACACCGCCGGTTGCTTCCGCGTCAAACCAGATACTGCCTAAAAATGACCCCAGCGATATGATTATCGAGCAGATGCCCGGCGCTGATTTCTCGTTAAAAAGTGTCCCGAATAATAATCCAAGACTTATGAACATCAACGCTGACGGAACGCTTATGACAATTGCCATTAAAATCCCCGAAATCTTAAGCGCGTCTGATGTGATCAGTGAAATGATAAATGCAGCAGAAAGTGATATCATTGATTGAACTGCCGCCGTGATCAGCATCGGAAAAATATATCCTCCGGTAAAATTACTGCTTTTCATCGGCGTGGCAAACAGTCTGATCAAAAATGAACCGCTGCGATCCTTCGCGACATTCATTGCCGTAAAAAGCATGACAAATGTCTGTCCGAAAATGATTATACCTCCGGAAAGATTGTCTATCCTGAATATAGTCATCCCCGACTCTTTCGGAATGCTCTCATTTACCAGCGTCATAATGATCAGCATTAATATCGGAAACGCAATACAGAAGATATAGCTTAACGGATCTCTGGACATTTCTATCAGATTTCTTTTGGTAAATACTAAAGTCTTTTTCATAATGAGGTCTCCTCGTTTTAATATGTATTCTCCCTGCCCGGCGGCGGTCTATTCTCTCCTCTGTACGGTGATTTATCTCTCCGGCCGGCGGCGGCAGGTGATTAAAGAAATTCCCGGCAAAACCAGGAATTTCTTCTTATGAGTACATCTTAAATTCAAAAGGATCTTATGAAAACAGATTTTATATGAACGGCAGATTTTGATATATGAACGGTAACATAACCACTCGTTTCAGCTTTTTTATTTTTCCTGCGTAATGAAGCTTTCATAGCTAAAGGCTGAATAGTCACCGTGATCTTTTAATCATTGCATGTGAATTATGCAATGAGAGTCAAGAGTTCCATCGGCATTCTTGAAATTCCACTACAACCTCATCAAGTCCCGGACTGCTTATCTTAAGCTTACCTGTTTTAAATACATTCTTCTCACGTTTCTCCTGCACCCCGAATTTTAAAATGTTTTTCTCGGTTTCACTCTGCGACCCGAATTTTAAAATGTTTTTTTCGGTTTCACTCTGCGACCCGACTTTAAGGCTCTTTACAAACGTCCCCGTCATTCCTCCGTTAAAATTAATAAGGCCCGGTCCGATGAGTTCTATGTCTCCTTCCGTCTCAAGGCTTACCGGAGCGTTCATATAACTTAAGACATTTCCATTCTCATCTACCGCTCTTATTCTCACAAGCGCCACATCATATGACGTTTTTTCGATCAGCTGCGTATGGTCGGGAATTGCTTCTATCCGTGGTTTTCTCACAGGTTCCAGCACCGCTTTCTTTACGCATCTGCCGTTTTTAATAGCTTCAAATACAAATGATGTGTATTTGCCGCCCCAGTCTCCGATATACCTGTTATACATTTCGCCTGCGTCATCCATTTTCATACCGTATCTGAGCATGAGATAAGCTGCCTTGCGATATGCTTTCTTATCAAGTTTCGCCATGCCCACAAGCGCCGTCCGGTTTAGAAGATATTTCAGACGCTCCGCTTTGCCCGTCGGCATATTTTCAATACTTGTAAGCGCATCTCCGATATAGTCGTCAATCAGTATAGGCGGTTTTTTCAGATTTTTAAATTCAGACATATCATGCGTGTATTCTTTGATAAATCTGCCGTTCTTGTACATCTTAACCGAATCCGCATCGGATATTATGTATATTTTCCCTCTTACCGACGCCGGATGCTCACCTATATCCATAGAGGAACTGATATGAAGAACAGTATTATCAGGGATCGTATTATCAGGTTCCGAACCGCCATCAAACACAGTTTTTTCAAGTTCCGAACTTACATCAGAAACAGTTTTTTCAAGTTCCGCATTACCGGACATTTCGGCACACGATCGAACCGGTGAATTTCCCTGCGCGGTGTAAATGTATGCCGCCG
>CACZSY010000019.1 GCA_902783965.1 uncultured Lachnospiraceae bacterium | reverse complement strand
GCAAGAACCATCTTTTTTTCCGGAAAAATTATCTTTAAAGGTATTCCCGGAAAACCTGCACCGGTACCTATATCTATGATAGAACCGGCGTCCTTGAATACAGGATCCGCAGCAAGGCTTATGCTGTCGAGAAAATGTTTGTTTAAGACATCTTCAAACTCAGTAATTGCAGTCAGATTGAACATTTTGTTAGTTTCGACTAACATTTCATAAAATCTGTACAGTTTATCCGCCTTTTCCTGTGTTATTTCAATATTAAATTTTGATAATGAATCCTGTTTGAAATTTTTCAACAGTTCAATATATCTTTGTTCCATGGTTTTACCTGTAAATATTATCTTTTATTAAACTTTGACTTATTTCATATGCAGATCAATGCAGGAGATCATCTCTGTTTAAGATATATTGTAAGTACAGATATATCCGCCGGAGATACTCCTGAGATCCTTGAAGCCTGTCCGAGATTTATAGGTCTTATATTTTTAAGCTTTTGTCTTGCTTCAATACGCAGACTCGGTATCTCATCATAATCCAGATCTTCCGGGATCTTCTTATTCTCAAGCTTCTTTGCCTGTTCTACCTGTCTTAACTGGCGCTGTATATAACCCTCGTACTTTATCTCAATATTAACCTGTTCCTTAACATCATCAGCAAGTTCAGGTCTTTCCTCATCTATTTCAGCTATGACCTCATAATTAAGTTCAGGTCTTTTTATCAGTTCAGCAAGCGAGCAGGCTTTTTTAAGAGGAGTGCTTTCATTTTTTTCAAGGAATGTCTGTATCTTCTCTCCTGCTCCTACAAACGTCTCATTAAGCCTTGCTATTTCTTTTTCGATATTATTCTTCTTTTCAAGAAGCTTTTCATATCTTTCATCGTCTATAAGACCGACCATATGTCCGATTGGAGTAAGCCTCAGATCCGCGTTATCCTGTCTTAAAAGCAGTCTGTATTCCGCTCTTGAAGTCATCATCCTGTAAGGTTCCGTAGTCTGTTTTGTAACAAGATCATCTATCAGAACTCCGATATACGCATCAGATCTCTGAAGGACTATCTGCTCTCTTCCCAACAGCTTCATGGCGGCGTTTATTCCCGCTATTATACCCTGCGCGGCGGCTTCTTCATAGCCTGAACTTCCGTTAAACTGACCTGCACTGAAAAGTCCGCTTATCTTCTTAAATTCAAGCGTCGGCTTAAGCTGCATAGGATTGATACAGTCATATTCTATGGCATAGGCATTTCTTACTATCTTAGCATTTTCAAGACCCGGAACTGTATGATACATTGCTATCTGTACATCTTCCGGAAGTGAACTTGACATTCCTCCGACATACATCTCATTCGTATAATTTCCTTCCGGCTCGATAAATACCTGATGTCTCTCTTTTTCAGCGAATCTTACGACTTTATCTTCTATTGATGGACAGTATCTTGGTCCTGTACCCTTTATATTGCCTGAAAATAAAGGCGATCTGTCAAGATTTTCCCTTATTATCTCATGTGTTTTTTCGTTGGTATAGGTCAGCCAGCAGGAACACTGGTCTTTTTTGATATCTTCATAAGAATTGGTAAATGAGAACGGTACCGGTCTCTCATCTCCGAACTGTTCTTCCATCTTTGAAAAATCTATCGACCTTTTATCTATTCTCGCGGGAGTTCCCGTCTTAAATCTGTATATTTCAATACCGTTTTCTATTAAGGAATCTGTCAGAAGATTGGCTGCCGCAAGTCCGTTAGGTCCGGTATAGTTGCTTACCTCTCCGTATATGCATCTTGCCTTAAGATAAGTACCTGTACACAGGATCACAGCCCTGCTGTGATATATCCTTCCCGACTGGCTTATAACGCCTTTAATACATCCGTCTTCAACTATAAGCTTTGCCGCCTCAGCCTGCTTTAATGTAAGATTATCCGTATTTTCCAGTACATTTCTCATTGACTGGCTGTAATCCCTTTTATCTGCCTGAGCTCTTAATGAATGTACCGCAGGACCTTTTGAGACATTGAGCATCTTAGACTGGATATAAGTCCTGTCTATATTTTTACCCATTTCTCCGCCTAAAGCATCCACTTCTCTTACAAGATGTCCTTTGGAACTTCCTCCGACATTCGGATTACACGGCATCATGGCAACGCTGTCCATGCTTACGGTAAATATTATTGTATTCAATGAAAGTCTTGCGCAGGCAAGAGCTGCTTCGCATCCGGCATGACCGGCGCCCACGACAACAACGTCATAAAACTCTTCGTTATTAAGCATCTTTTTTTCCTTTTTACTGCTTTGTTTTAGCTAATATTCTGACCCTGGCATCATATTATTTTCCCATACAGAATTCCCTGAATATTGTATCTATCAGGTCTTCTTCAACGGATTCTCCTATAATATTTCCAAGACTTTGGTATGCGCCCATCATATCCACTATATAAAGGTCTTCCTCATATCCGTCATCAATACTGTCTTTAACAAGTTTTAAGCTTTCTATGGCTTCTTTTATATTTTCCTTATGCCTTAAGCTGGTTATTATAACTTCATCGTTAAAATCGAGCTTATTGTCATAAAACATCTCTTTAAGACAGTCTTCCAGTTCATCTATTCCCACGTTATTTTTCGCCGAAATAGAGATAATTCTCTTATCTGTTATTGTCTCTATATCTGCCGCTGAGGTTTTCGGATCAAGGTCTATCTTATTTAAAAGAACTATAGCATTCTTATCTTCTATAAGCCGTGCTATCTCCCTGTCATTTTCATCCAGCTCACAGGAACCGTCTATAACAAATATTATAAGATCAGCTTTTTTGGCGTATTCCTTGGCTTTCTCAATACCGATCTTTTCAACCTTATCCTGAGTATTTCTGATGCCGGCGGTATCAACAATATTGAGAATTATCCCATTGAGATTGATCACCTCATTAATAACATCTCTCGTAGTCCCCGCCACCTCGGTTACTATGGCTTTTTCTTCTCCGATAAGAGTATTCAGAAGAGACGATTTTCCCGCATTGGGTTTACCGACTATGACAGTTTCTATACCCTCTTTGATAATTCTTCCATTATCGGCATTATCATACATTTTTTCAAGTTTTTCAATTATATTTTCAATGTTTTTATAAAGAGTAAATTTATATTCACCCATATCAATATGTTCGGGATCATCTAAAGCAGCTTCTATAAACGCAATATCATGGATTATGATATTTCTCAATTCCGTTATCTCATTCCTGACACTTCCTCTAAGCTGCTTTATGGAAGCCTCAAGAGCCCTGTCGTTCTTGGAATTGATGACATCCATTACCGCTTCCGCCTGGGAAAGATCTATCCTTCCGTTAAGAAACGCTCTTTTGGTAAATTCACCCGGAGCGGCACATTCCGCACCATTCTTCAATACCGTATCAAGAATCTTTTTCGTCACGGTTATACCTCCATGACAGTCTATCTCAACGGTGTTCTCCCTTGTATATGTTTTAGGAGCGTCCATTTTTACGAGCATGACTTCATCTATCAGCTCTTCGCCGTCTCTGATAAATCCGTAATGTATTGTATGGCTCTTCATTTCGCTGACTTTACTTCCTTTTTCGCAGAAAAAAATTCTGTCAGCTATACTGAACGCGTCGTCACCGCTTATCCTTATTATGCTTATTCCTGAATTACTGAGCGCCGTGGCAATGGCGGCGATTGTAGGATTATCCATATAAAACTCCTATGCAAAGAGCTGATATGTATCTTACTACACATCAGCTCCTTATTCTTATTCCTCTGAATGAAGATCGTCAAATGTTATGCTCTGATAACTTTTCTTATATCTTTCATTGAATTTTTTCTTATAATCGCTGTAATCTTTTCTCTGATTATTATTGTTCTTATAATTATTTCTTCTTGGATTAAATTCCCTTAACCCCTTCTTAGGAGTTATCACTACTTTTCTGAAAGGCTCTTCCCCTTCACTGTGAGTATCACAGTACTTGTCATTCTGAAGAGCGCTGTGGATTATCCTTCTTTCATAAGGATTCATAGGCTCAAGAGCTACAGGCTTTCTGGTCTTCTTAACCTTTTTTGAAATATTGACCGCAAGATTTTCAAGGGTCTCTTTTCTTCTCTCCCTGTAATTTTCCGTATCTATCTTAACCTTGATATAATTATCACTGTTCTTATTGACCACAAGGCTTAAAAGATACTGGAGTGAATCAAGAGTCTGTCCTCTCTTTCCGATGAGTATTCCCATCTGTGAACCTAAAAGCTCAACATCAAGAGTGCATTTTTCTTCATCATATTCAACAGATATATCCGACTCGATCTCCATCTTTTCAAGAACATTTTTTAAAAAATATTCTGCTTCTTCAGTAACTGTAAACATTCTCTTATATTCGATCTTTGCAGGCATTGAGAACATTCCCAAAAGCCCTTTTGTTTCCTTCTCTATTATCCTGTACTCAAGCTTATCGCTCGTTACCCCGGCTTTTGCACAAGCGGCTGTCACAGCATCTTCAACCGTTTTATCAACAACTTCAATCCATTCTTCCATCTTAGTTGTCCCCACTTTCATTTTTTCTGTTAGGATTCAAAAGGTTGGCGTAATCCCCTACGCTGCCCTTTTTATAATTATAATTGTTACTGCTGCTTTTTTTCGTATTATATTTAGCTGTCTCAGATAATGAAGAGGTCTTTGAGATATCATCTGTCTCCGTTCTCTTATCAAGTCCCAGTCTTTCTCTTCTTTTGTTTGCCTTTTCGGTATTTTTGGCGATCAGTTCATCAACATCGATCTTATTTAAATATCTGTTGGTAAAATACTGCTGGCAGATCATGAAAACAGAACCTGTTACCCAGTAGATACCTACACCTATAGGAAGCATAAGGCACATGAATCCTGATACAAAAGGCATGATCTTGGTCATCATCATCATGGACTGCATCGTAGGATTATCCTGATTTTTCTTATCTTTATCGCTTCCCGATGAAAGCTGGACCTGTCTGGTCTGATACCATTGGGTCACTACAGCAAGTATCGGGATTATAACTCCCGGGAACGGATCCAAAACAGGCGTATTGGTTATATTCAATCCGAATAAGAATCTGTTAACTCTGATTATCTCAGCTGAATTTTCTTCTATCGTTGCTTTTACAGATGAAAAAGTATCCGCAAGCTCTGACCACTGAGTAGTATTTAATGAATTCAAAGCTGTCTTTATTCCGTCAACACCTGAACCCGACTTATATTTGGCACTTGAATTAAGTCCTGTAATGAAATCTTCAAATACAGTATCATAATCCTTAACTCCTGAGATTGCATTGGCAATCTTATCATACAGATCGCCGATATACGTAATGTGTCCGGGTATATTATAAATAACCCTGTAAAGTCCGATGATTATAGGAAATGTTATCAAAAGAGGAAGACATCCCGAAGTAGGACTTGCACCGTATTTTTCATATACAGCATGCATCTCCGAATTCTGTTTTCTTAAAGAATCTTCATCTCTTTTTCCTTTATACTTTGTCTGTATAGCCATTATCTCAGGGTTCATTCTGCCCTGCAGCTTGGTAAATCTCTGCTGCTTGATATTTAAAGGTATCATCAGAGCTCTTACGATGATTGTAAAAATAACGATACATAAAGCAGTATTCTCTATTCCGATCTTCATTAAAACTTCAAAGATAAGATTGAATATCTTACCCATTAATTTTACAACCGGATCGAGTATTCCTGCTTTAGCAATGGTTAACTCTAAAAAAAACAATACTATTCCTCCTGCACTGATTATGGAACCGGATCATAACCGCCCTTATGATAAGGATGACATCTTAGAATTCTTCTGACAGCAAGATAAGAGCCCTTCAAAGCACCATATTTTTCCAGTGCCTGAATTGCATACGTAGAACAGGAAGGCGTATATATACACGTACTTCCCTTAAGCGGAGATATAAATTTTTTATATATTCTTATTAAAAATATCAAAAATCGCTTAATCACGATATATCATCTCTTTTAATCAAACCATGCAATCCTGCCAGATGCAGGAAAGACCTGCTTATCTCGTCATATCCTTTATCAATAGCTCCGGTACGTGCTATTACAACTATATCATATCCGATCTTTAGCTTATAGTTGTTCAATCTGAAACTTTCTCTGATCAGCCTGGTTATCCTGTGCCTTACTACACTATTACCTACTTTTTTACTTACCGAAATACCTATCCTGTTGGCACCGCGATCATTTTTTCTTATATACATAACCAGCTGTCTGTTGGCCGCGGATCTTTTTTCCTTATAAACATTGGAAAACTCCGCTCCTGTTTTAATGGAATTCTTCATTCCTGCTCCTTTTTTAAGCAAGAGAAGAAAAGGCCACATAAAAATGCGACCTAGGCAGATATTTTATGTCTTCCCTTTGCTCTTCTTGCAGATAAAACCTTTCTGCCGTTAGCTGTACTCATTCTCTTTCTGAAACCATGAACCTTAGCTCTTGATCTCTTCTTAGGCTGGAATGTCATCTTCATACAGAACACCTCCTTTTATACACTTCTAATAAACATAATTAACTCATGGTAAGTAAATAACAAACAAGATTATATAATTTTTTTATCTAGTCGTCAATAACAAATTGAAAAAATTATGATTTTGTTATAAAATAGGTAGTACGCACTATAAGAAAGATTTAGAAAGGATATAAGATGCTTGAAGAAATAATCAATGACTGGCAGATAATACTTGAAGAATTTAAAAAAGAGACCGAGATTTCCAACATTTCTTTTAAGACTTGGATAGAACCCCTTAAAGTTTATGGTCTTAATAATAATGTGATCATTTTATTATATGATAATATTGTCAATTCAAACAACAGTACGGATGTCAACAGTCTCGGAGTTGATTATATTACCAAAAAATATTCAATTCCTTTGAAAGCGGTAATAGTCGAACATTTTAATAAAGACTATGATATTAAGATCATATCAGTTAAAGATATTGATAAAATAGACATTCCCGGAAATAACTCAATAAGCGATGATAATAAGAAAGTAAGCAATAATCAGGTTCGTCTTAATCCTAAATATACTTTTGACACTTTCATCGTAGGGTCCAACAATAATATGGCCTACGCTTCGGCGGTAGCCGTTGCCGATTCTCCGGGTGAGACATATAATCCTTTATTCATATATGGAGGAGTAGGACTGGGCAAGACCCACCTCATGCATTCAATAGCGCATCATATGCTTGAGAATAATCCTAATGCCAATGTCTTATATGTTACAAGCGAACAGTTTACCAACGAGCTTATTGTAAAGATCAGCAGCGCCAAGAATTCAAAAGATCTCCCTATTACGGATTTTAGGGAAAAATACCGTAATCTTGACTGCCTTCTGATAGATGATATACAATTTATAATAGGAAAAGAAAGAACTCAGCTTGAGTTTTTCCATACCTTTAATGAACTTACCGAAAATAAAAAGCAGATCGTAATATCATCGGATAAACCTCCTAAGGATTTTGACACTCTGGAAGAAAGACTTCGTTCAAGATTCGATATGGGACTTACCGTTGATATCCAGAGTCCTGATTATGAGACAAGAATGGCTATCCTTAAGAATAAGAAGGATATGGATAACCTTGACAATATCAGTGAAGAAGTTCTTTCATTTATCGCCAATAACGTAAAGTCCAATATAAGGGAGCTTGAAGGCGCTCTTACAAGGCTTGTAGCTTACAGTAAGTTTAATAAAGGAATCGTGATCACTACTGAAATAGCTGAGAGAGAATTAAAGGATTACATATCACGTTCCCAGACGAAGGTTATTAACGCGGACATCATCAGGGATATGGTAGCTGAACACTTTAATATCAGTAAAGACGATATAATATCTTCCAAGAAGAGCAAGAATATCGCGTTTCCGAGACAGATCTTCATGTATCTGTGCCGTACCATGACTTCAATGTCGCTTGATGAGATAGGAGCCTATCTTGGAGGAAAAGATCATTCGACAGTTCTTTACGGATGCAATAAGATAGAAGATCTTTACAAAAAAAACAGTGATTATAAACTTACGAACGATATAGATATCCTCATTAAGAAGATATCACCTGATAAGTAGTAGATAACCTGTTGAACGATTGTTGAAAATATGTTCATCATAACCTGATGATCAACATCACAATTAAGTCATGATAACATTACTTAACTCTTAAGTTGATAACCCCGCTGTTGTCAACAGGTTGGATTTTCCCGATCAACATATTTATTAAGATCGGATTTTCTTTAATAATAAGCCTTTAAGGCTGTTTTCAACAAATTAACAACGCTTATTACTATGACTGTTATTTTTATTAATACTAATAATGACGGGCCGGCTGCCCATCGATCATTAATTTAGATTGGGGAGGATATCCACATGAAGATTATATGTAAGAAGAATGATCTTATCGAAAGCATCAATATAGCTTTGAGAGCTGTTCCTTCAAAGACTACGATGCCGATACTCGAATGCATAGTTATAGAAGTTGAAGATAAGATCAGCTTTATTTCCAACGATATGGAAATCGGCATCAGGACAGATGTCAATGGAGATATAGTTGAAAGAGGAGTAGTGGCTGTAAATGCAAGATTGTTTGCAGACATTATAAGAAAGCTTCCGGAAGAGGAAGTTATCATTTCTACGGATTATGATTTTAATACCAGCATCAAATGCGGTAAGTCAAAGTTTAATCTTAAAGGAAACAGCAATGAAGAATTTCCGCCTCTTCCTGTCATAAGCAGGGAGAGATCTATAAGCATATCACAGTTCAGTCTTAAGGAGATAATAAGACAGACTATAATCTCAATAGCCGATAATGATCTCAATAAGATAATGACCGGTGAATTATTTGAGATAAAGAACGGGATACTTAGGGTTGTTTCCATTGACGGACAGAGATTTTCCATCAGAAGGATCAACCTGTCAGAAAACTATAACGATATAAGCGTTATTGTACCGGGAAAGACTTTGATCGAGATGAGCAAGATCCTTACCGGCGGTATAGATGAGATAGTAAATATTTATTTTTCATCCGAAAATTCGGGAGGTGTTAAGTCTCAGGATTTCAGGAATATACTTTTTGAATTTAATAATACGCTCTTTAATTCGAGACTTATCGAGGGCAAGTATTTCAGGATCGACCAGATGATATCCAATGATTATGAGACCAAGGTCACCATCAACAGAAAAGAGATGCTTGAGTGTCTCGACAGATCGACTCTGTTTATCAAAGAGAGTGATAAGAAGCCTATAGTCATCAAAGTTACCGATAATAATATGCAGTTTAAGATCAATTCAGTTATCGGTTCTATGAATGAAGATATAGATATCAGCAAAGAGGGCATGGATATAGTTATCGGATTTAATCCGAGATATCTTATAGATGCTCTTAAGGTAATTGATGATGAGGAGATAAATATTTATCTCTTTAATCCAAAGGCTCCGTGTTTTATCAGGGATGATGATGAAAAATATCTTTATCTCATCATGCCTATGTTAAATATCGGAACAGATAATTAGAGGTAGGTTTTATGAAAGAGATCACCATCAGAGATGAGTTTATCAAACTTGGGCAGCTTTTAAAGCTTGCGGGAATGGTTGATTCCGGAGTTGAAGCGAAGGAAGTCATACTTGAGGGAAAAGTAAAGGTTAATTCCGAAACAGAACTTAGAAGAGGAAGAAAAATCTATAACGATTTCGTTGTTGAATATAATAACGAATCTGTCAGGGTAAAGGCTGATAATGTTAATTGAGTCGCTTGAACTTAGTTCATACAGAAATTATGACGACCTTTCCATAAGGTTTGGCAGCAGGAATAATATCCTTTACGGTGATAACGCTCAGGGAAAGACCAATATCCTTGAATCCATCTATGTGTGCTCGACAACGAGATCGCACAGGGGAAGCAAGGACAGGGAGCTTATAAAGCTGGGCTGTGATGAATCTCATATAAGAATGTATGTCAGAAAGAAAGATATAATTCACAGGATGGATATGCATCTTAGAAAGAACAAACCCAAAGGCGCTGCCATAGACGGGATCCCCGTTAAGAAGACGGGAGAGCTGATGGGATTTGTCAATATTGTATTCTTTTCACCGGAAGATCTTTCGATAATCAAGAACGGTCCTTCGGAGAGAAGAAGATTTATAGACATGCAGCTGTGCCAGTCGGATAAGATATATCTTTATGACCTCATTAATTACAATAAAGTCCTCGCTCAGAGAAATAATCTTTTAAAACAGATAGGCTCCGACAGATCTCTGACGGATACCCTTGATATCTGGGATGAGCAGCTTATCAATTATGCCGTAAAGATCATTACAAGACGGAGGGAATACATTAAAGAATTAAATGAGATCATCAGGGATATCCATTTAAAGCTTTCGGGCAATCTTGAAGAGCTTGATATCGGATATGATATGAATGTGGGAGAAGACGAGATATATCAGAGGCTTAAAAAAGACAGGGACAGGGATATATTTCAGAAGATGACTAACTGCGGACCCCACAGGGATGATCTTAAGATAATGATCAAGGACAAGGATCTTAGAAGATTCGGTTCACAGGGGCAGCAGAGAACCTGCGCACTTTCATTAAAGATATCCGAGCTTAAGTTTATTAAGAATAACGTCGGAGAAGAACCGGTTCTTTTGCTTGATGACGTTTTATCGGAGCTTGACAGGAAGAGACAGAATTATCTTCTCGAAAGCATTGAGAATACGCAGACTATCATTACATGTACGGGACTTGAAGAATTTATAGAAAACAGATTTAGAATAGATAAAACGTTTTTCGTAGATAACGGAAAAATTAAGGAAAATGGTTAGGAGGAGCATGATGGGAACAGAAATAGAATACGGTGCCGATCAAATTCAGATACTTGAGGGATTGGAAGCTGTAAGAAAAAGACCGGGAATGTATATCGGAAGTACGTCTTCAAAAGGTCTTCATCATCTTGTTTATGAGATAGTGGATAACTCTGTGGATGAAGCTCTTGCGGGATTTTGTACGGTTATTGATGTAAGTATCAATGAAGATAATTCGATAACGGTTATCGATAACGGAAGAGGTATACCTGTAGGTATCAATTCCAAAGCGCAGATACCTGCCGTTGAAGTTGTATTTACCGTTCTTCATGCCGGAGGTAAATTCGGCGGTGGAGGATATAAGGTTTCCGGAGGTCTTCACGGAGTTGGAGCTTCCGTAGTCAATGCTCTTTCTGAATGGCTTGAAGTTACGATCCACCAGAACGGAAAAATGTTTAGGCAAAGATATGAGAGGGGCAAGGTAATGTATCCTCTCAAAGAAATCGGAACTACAGATCATACAGGTACAGAAGTTACATTTCTGCCGGATAAGCAGATATTTGAAGAAACTGTTTTTGACTATGCGATATTAAAACAAAGACTCCGCGAGATGGCATTTCTTACCAAAGGTCTTAAGATCGTACTTCATGACAGAAGAGAAGATCCGGTAAAGACCAGAGAATTCCATTATGAAGGCGGAATAAAGGAATATGTCAAATACCTCAATAAGAGCAAAGACGCCCTCTATGATACTATAATCTACTGTGAAGGCAACAAGTCTGATGTGGATGTTGAGGTTGCAATGCAGCATAACACATCATATTCCGAAAGCTGCTACAGTTTCGTCAATAACATAACCACGCCTGAAGGCGGAACTCATCTTATAGGATTTAAGAATGCCCTTACCAAGACGTTTAACGATTATGCAAGGACCAATAAGATACTTAAGGATAATGATGAAAATGTTTCCGGTGAGGATATAAGAGAAGGTCTTACCGCGATCATAAGCATTAAGATATCCGAGCCTCAGTTTGAGGGACAGACAAAGCAGAAACTCGGCAATTCGGAAGCCAGGGGAGCAGTTGAGTCTATAGTAAGCGAACAGCTCACATATTTCCTTGAGCAGAATCCTCAGGTCGCGAAGATGATATGCGAGAAGGCTATTCTCGCGCAGCGCGCCAGGGACGCCGCAAGAAAAGCAAGGGATCTTACAAGAAGAAAGACAGCGTTAGAGGGAATGAGCCTTCCAGGAAAACTTGCCGACTGTTCGGATAAAGATCCTGAAAAATGTGAGATATATATAGTCGAGGGAGATTCCGCAGGCGGTTCAGCCAAGACGGCGAGAATGAGGGCTACACAGGCAATACTCCCGTTAAGAGGCAAGATACTGAATGTTGAAAAGGCAAGACTTGAAAAGATACTTGTCAATGAAGAGATCAAGGCAATGATAACAGCTTTCGGTACAGGTATCTCCGATGATTTCAACATTGAAAAATTAAGATATCATAAGATCATCATAATGACCGATGCCGATGTTGACGGCGCTCATATAAGCACGCTTTTATTAACATTTTTCTATAGATTCATGCCCGAACTCATCAAGCAGGGACATGTATATCTTGCGCAGCCTCCTCTTTATAAGATCGAGAAGGGAAAGACGGTAAGATATGCCTACAGTGATGAAGAACAGAGTAAGATACTTGAAGAGATAGGAAGAGACCAGAGTATCAAGATCCAGCGTTATAAAGGTCTGGGTGAGATGGATGCGGAACAGCTTTGGGACACAACCATGGATCCCGAACACAGAATACTCTTAAGAGTTGTCATGGATGAGGAATCCTCATCTGAGGTTGACCTTACATTTACCACACTTATGGGAGACAAGGTTGAGCCAAGAAGAGAATTCATTGAAGAGAACGCTAAATTTGTAAGAAATCTGGACGTATAAGGTAGTATAAAGTTTTCTATGAAAACTTTATACTACGTAGGCCACGGCTTCGCAAAGCGAAATATTAATGCCGTGGCTCTCAATAAAGGGAGGAATAACAATGGATGAAAATATCTTTGACAAAGTCCATGAAGTCGATCTGAAAAAGACGATGGAAACATCTTATATTGATTATGCCATGTCTGTTATTGTTGCCAGAGCGCTTCCTGATGTCAGAGACGGACTTAAGCCGGTACAAAGAAGAATACTTCATTCTATGATAGAGCTTGGTGTAGGACCTGACAAGCCTCACAGAAAATGTGCCCGTATAGTCGGTGATACGATGGGTAAATATCATCCTCACGGAGACAGCTCTATTTATGAGGCGCTTGTAAAACTTGCTCAGGATTTTTCTACAAGATATCCTCTGGTAGACGGTCACGGAAACTTCGGTTCGGTCGATGGAGACGGAGCTGCGGCAATGAGGTATACGGAGGCGAGACTAAGTAAGATATCAATAGAGATGCTTGCCGATATCAATAAGAATACCGTAGATTTTATTCCGAACTTTGATGAGACCGAGAAAGAACCCGTGGTTCTTCCTTCACGTTATCCTAACCTTCTGGTTAACGGAACTTCGGGAATAGCCGTAGGTATGGCTACCAATATACCTCCTCATAACTTAAGAGAAGTTATCAACGCTGTCGATCTTATGATAGATAATAAGATTAAAGAGGACAGGGATACCGATATTGAAGAGATCCTTGGAATAATTAAAGGACCTGATTTTCCTACAGGAGCAACCATCCTCGGAAAAAGGGATATAGAGGAAGCCTATCGTACAGGACGCGGAAAGATAAGAGTACGCGCGGTCACGGATATAGAGCCGATGCCCAACGGAAAGAACCGGATAGTAGTAACCGAGCTTCCGTATATGGTCAATAAGGCAAAGCTTATCGAAAAGATAGCAGAGATGACAAGAGCCAAAAAATTTGACGGGATCACAGAGCTTCGTGATGAATCCGACCGTACAGGTATGAGGATATGTATTGAACTCAGAAAAGATGTCAATCCGAATGTAATGCTCAATAATCTTTTCAAACATACTCAGATGCAGGATACATTCGGCGTTATCATGCTTGCTCTTGTTAACGGCGAACCTAAGGTGCTTAATCTTTTGCAGATGCTTACTGAATATATAAAGCATCAGGAAGAAGTAGTTACCAGAAGGACTCAGTATGACCTTGAAAAAGCAGAAGCGAGAGCTCATATTTTAGAGGGTCTGCTCATTGCTCTTGACAATATAGACGAAGTCATAAGCATAATACGTTCTTCAAAGACAACGCCAGAAGCAAAACAAAGGCTCATTGAAAGATTTACATTAACAGACGTTCAGGCTCAGGCAATAGTCGATATGAGGCTTCGTTCTCTTACAGGTCTCGAAAGAGAAAAGATTGAAGAAGAATATGCCGAGCTGATGAAAAAAATAGAAGAGTATAAAGCGATACTTGCTGATAAAAAGCTTCTGCTTGGAGTTATCAAGACAGAGATCAATATAATCAGGGATAAATACGGCGACGACAGAAGAACCAAGATAGGAATGGATTCTTCGGACATTTCAATAGAAGATCTCATACCTAGGGAAAATACCGTTGTAGCCATGACAAAGCTTGGTTATATCAAGAGAATGACAGTGGATAATTTCAGAGCCCAGAACAGGGGCGGCAAAGGCATAAAAGGAATGCAGACGATAGATGATGACTATATCGAAGAACTCTTTATGACGACTACTCATCATTATCTGATGTTCTTTACCAATCTGGGAAGGGCCTACAGGCTTAAAGCATATGAGATACCTGAATCCGGCAGGACATCAAGAGGCACCGCAATAGTTAATCTTCTGACGCTCATGCCTGAAGAAAAGATAACAGCTGTCATTGCCTTAAGAAGTTTTGAAATGAAGAAAACCCTGTTTATGACGACAAGGGAAGGTCTTGTTAAGAAGACTGAACTCAGTGAATTTGCCAATATAAGAAAGACCGGAATGATAGCCATAACTTTAAGGGAAGGCGATGAGCTTATAGAAGTAAAGGCTACCGATGGTGATAAAGATATACTTCTGTTTACAAAATATGGCAAGTGCATCAGATTTAATGAAAATGATGTAAGACCTACAGGAAGATCATCAATGGGTGTCAGAGGCATCAATCTTACCGGTGACGATGAAGTAGTAGCAATGCAGATGAACACGCAGGGCAAATATGCGCTTATAGTTTCCGAATACGGTTACGGAAAGAGAACTTCATTAGATGAATTTGACGTACACGGAAGAGGAGGCAAGGGAATCAAAGCTTACAAGGTTACCGAGAAGACAGGAAACGTAGTAGGAGTTAAAGCCGTTGATGAGGGCAAGGAACTTCTTATAATAACAACGGAAGGAATAATGATAAGGACTGGAGCTGACGGAATAAGCATACTCGGAAGGGATACTTCAGGAGTTAAGGTTATCAACATTGATCAAAGCCAGGATGTTAAGGTAGCAAGCATAGCAAAGGTCAGGGAAGAGGATAACCCGATGCCTGAAATAGGTTCGGAAGAGAGTAATCT